>CAUJKL010000854.1 GCA_963204995.1 Planctomycetota bacterium
TTCTCATGATCAAGACAAAGCGATTTCCAGGATACCGGTAGCCCTAGCGAATAACAAGCCAAACGAGCTCTGACGGAATTATCGAGGTGCCATTTCCCAAATACAGCCCCTCTGACTACAATGTGGCGATTGGAAGGACGAGAGGCTGACTGCGCCGCCCGCTAATTCAAATGCCACGTTCGGTGGTCAGGGCTCGCAAGCCCGAATCGGCTTTTCTTATCACAGTTCGTGAGAATCAGAAACCATAATTGCGCCGAGTCGTACGCGCTCGTCGTTGCTGTGGCCGATAGATTCACAGACTTACGTTGGCAGACAAACTGTCTCGTTCGCAAGCCAGCATTACCAACAAGGATCTCCGGAAATGCAAGTCGCCACCGAACCTGAAGTCAAGGATGGGCAGATGTCTTCGGAATTGAAAATGTTACCCGACGAGTCCGTCAAGCAGCTCGTACAGTTATTCAAACTGTTGGGCGACGAGACGCGAATTCGTATTCTGCACTTACTGCACCAAGCTGACGAGTTGAATGTGTTGGAACTCTGCACTTTGCTCGACCAACGGCAACCGTCCGTCAGCCACCACCTGGCTTTGCTGCGAGTCGCCGGATTGATCGACATGCGACGCGATGGCAAGCACAATTACTATCGGGTCGTTCCGAAAGAGTTCGAGGCGCTGATCACTCGAGTGTTTCAGGTGTCGGAAGCCAGTCCCTTGCGCATCTGCTTCGAACAGTTTGAATTGCGATACGGCCTTATCGAGTCGGCAAAGTAGTGTTGTCTGATGTCGGATTTTGTTCATCAGCGGCACAAGCCGCCCACTTCGCTCGAACGGCCTCGCGAACTAGTGCTGGTCTGTGCTCCGCTGCGTAGCAACATCAATCTCTCCAGAATCGTGCGCACCGCGAGTTGCTGCGGCGTGTCGCGTCTGATCGCTTGTGGACCTTCGAAGATCGACACGAAGATTTCGCGTGTAACTCCTGAGGAGTTTCCCATTGAAAAGCATCGCACCCTCGTACCGGTCTTGAAATCGCTTCGCGACGAGGGTTATCAATTGGTAGGGCTCGAGCAAACGACGAACTCGCGGAACTTGCACGCATTTTCTTTTGTGCAAAAGACTGCCATCGTTGTTGGGAACGAACGGCTGGGCCTGACCGAAGACGCACTGGCGATCTTGGATCACGTCGTCGAGATTCCAGTTTACGGATTACCATACAGTTACAATGTCGCGACCGCGACCACGATGGCACTGTATGAATTCTGTCGCCAGTTTCCAACGGGATAGCGAGGTTCGTAGCCCCGCATTCAGGCGGCCAGTTCCTGCTGAAGCCGGGACTGCGAACTTGCGAGAACCCTTGACAGCGTCTCTTGTGGCAGGCATCGTACATCCAAATTCATTGGTTACGAACTTGGAGCATGCGATGAACAGCCTGTTAACGACTACCTTGCTACTCAGTCTCTGCGTCTGCACGATCAATGCTGTTGCGGAGGACTATACTCTCGGCCTCGACTCGCAGCGTCTAGAAGGCGTGCCGCAGGGCATGGTGACCAAGCATCAATGGACGGAGAGCGAGGTCTTTCCCGGTACGGAGCGAGATTACTGGGTTTATGTTCCAAAACAGTACGACGCGGCGAAACCGGCTTGTGTGATGGTGTTTCAGGATGGCGGCAACTACGTCAACGAGACGGGGCAGTTCCGCGTTCCGATCGTCTTCGATAACTTGATTCATCGCGGAGAGATGCCGGTCACCATCGGTATCTTCATTAACCCAGGAGTCGTGCCTGCTTCGTCGCCGGACGCTGCCGCGCGGCGCAACCGAAGTTTCGAGTACGATTCGCTCGGCGATCAGTACGCGAAATTCTTGCTCGACGAAATTCTTCCTGCGGTCAGCAAGGACTATAACCTGACCGCCGATCCAGACGGGCGAGCGATTGGTGGGATTAGCAGCGGCGGGATCTGTGCCTGGACGGTGGCTTGGGAGCGACCGGATGCGTTTCGCAAAGTCTTGAGCCATGTGGGAAGTTTCACCAACATTCGCGGCGGGCATGTTTATCCGGCGTTGATTCGCAAGACGGAGCCCAAGCCGATTCGAGTGTTCCTGCAAGAAGGCGAGAACGATCTCGACAACTTGCACGGCAATTGGCCGTTGGCGAATCGCCAGATGGCTGCGTCGTTGAAGTTCGCTGGCTATGACTACGAGTTCGTGATGGGAACCGAGGGTCACAATGGCAAGCACGGCGGAGCAATCCTGCCCGAGTCGCTACGCTGGCTGTGGCGTGACTACGCAGGGAAAACTCAATGACCAAACCCGAATGACCAAACCCGAATGACCAATGACCAATGACCAATGACCAATGACCAATGACCAATGACCAATGACTACTGACCACTGACTACTGACTACTGACTACTGACTACTGACTACTGACTACTGACTACTGACTACTGACCACTGACTACTGACCACTGACCACTGACCACTGACCACTGACCACTGAAATTCGCTCCCATGATTATCCGCATTTTGCCCTTAGCTATTCTGCTCCTTTTCCCGCAAGCGGCATGGTGTCAAGACATGCCTTTGTCGGACATCTTGATCGAAGGTGAGACGTGGGAGTTAGTTGCCGAAGGTTTCAAATACACCGAAGGGCCGGCGGTCGATGCGAGTGGGAACGTTTTCTTTACCGACGTGCCAAATAACAAGATTTACAAAATACCGGTGGAGGGAACCGTCACGCCGTTTGTCGAGGAGAGTCATGGAACCAGCGGATTGATCTTCGGCCCAAACGGCAAGCTGTACGGGTGCCGTCGCGGCCTGAAGCAGATCGTGACTTACGACGACCAAGGAAACGCCACCGTAATCGCCGAAGATGTCGATGGCAACGATCTGGTTGTGAATCGCGAAGGTGCCGTCTACTTCACGGAACCGTCAACGCATCAGATTTGGTACATCGCTCCGACCGGAGAGAAACGCGTGGTCGATCAGGGCATCGAAAAGTCGAATGGTATCATTCTGTGGCCTGATCAAAAGACGCTCGTTGTCGCGGATACTGCGGGCGCCAACTTGTGGGCTTTTCGCATCGAGGCTGACGGCAGCTTACGATACAAGCAACCGTACTACACAATGCGTCTAACGCGCGGCCAGGAAGGAAGCGGCGCTGACGGCATGACGGTCGACACGCTCGGCAGGTTGTATGTGGGCACGCATGCCGGGCTGCAATTCTTCGACACCCAGGGACGCATCAGCGGCGTGATTCTAAACCCGAACGACAAACGCATCAGCAATGTAACCTTTGGCGGTGCGAAGCTTGACACGCTCTACATCACTTGCGGCAATCGAGTCTATCGACGCAAGACGCAGGCCACTGGCGTGCGGTTCTTCGACGTTAAGTGAGCATACGTGGCCGCTGTGTACGGACTAATCAATATCAACAAGCCGCTGGGCAAGACGTCACGTGACGCGGTGAACTGCGTGCAGCGAGTGGTTCGCCCGGTGAAGGTCGGCCATGCAGGGACGTTGGACCCGCTGGCGACAGGTGTGCTTGTGCTATGCCTTGGCCCGGCGACGAGGCTAATTCAGTACGTCCAGCAACTTCCCAAGCGCTATGTCGGCACGTTCTTGTTAGGTCGACGAAGCGACTCGGACGATCTCGAAGGCGAAGTCGTCGAGCTGGAGAACCCGCCTATACCAACGATGGCCGAGCTGCTCGCCGTGTTGCCCCGCTTCACCGGTACGATCCAGCAGCGGCCACCGATCTTTTCCGCCATCAAGGTGAAGGGCAAGCGGGCGTACGATCTGGCTCGTGCTGGAAAAGATGTGCAACTCGAAACTCGCCCGGTGAGCATCCACGACCTGCGAGTTGTGCGGTACGACTACCCAGAATTGGTCCTTGATATAGGCTGTGGCAGCGGCACGTATATTCGATCGCTTGGTCGAGACATCGCCGAAGCGCTTGGAACAGCAGCAGTGATGGCGGCCTTGGTGCGCACGGCGATCGGTGATTTTACGGTCGAATCCGCGATGGAACTCCGCGACGTCTCTAATGAGTCGTTGGCAGTCCATCTCATTCCCGTGGAAGACGCTGTGCGGCATCTCGACTCCACGGAATTGACGAGCGACGAGGTCGAGTTAATCAGTAATGGCCGCACAATCGATCGGCCGCAGCACGGATTTTCCGGCGATGTTGCCGCGTTGGATGCCGCCGGACACTTGGTTGCCATCGTGGCTCCGCGAACTCCCGATCATCTGCGTCCAGTCCACAATCTCGCCGTGGCTAGCAAATACGCGGCCACCAAAGCAAACTAAGCGATTCAATCGGCACAGCCAGAATCTCGCGGCCCGCTAGCGTCGCGGTCGCAGCGAATTCTCTCTACACCCCAGCCAACCGCGAGCTAAACTTCCAACGGGGAGCGTGTGAAGGAAACGGCTTCGCTGATCATGACCGTCTCGACGATCATGCCTGACATTCTCTCTCGGCAAATGGCACGGCTGCCCTCGCGAAGATTGGCCTGCTCGTGCCCTCGCTGCCGAAGTGCTACAGAAGAGACTTGGTTCGATCAGGATAATGGCCTGGGCATGGACGCGCCCACGGATCACCAGCACCCGGTATAGTTGCTGGCACCGCTCGGCTTAAGGCCGCGTCCATGTTTGAAAATCGCAGCTTACGACTGGATCTACTGGCGCTCGCACTCTGTGGGCTGGTCATCTTCTTGGGAGGATCACTGGGAACCTACAATCCCGCTGATCCAGTTCCCGAATTGATTCCACCGTTCAACAAGCTCTATCAAGCCGATCAACTGGTCTATCCCGCCAGCGAAACAGTCTCGAATGCCTGTGGCAAGTGGGGTGCGCTGGCGGCGGACATCATGCTCAACGGGCTCGGCGTCGGTGCTTACTTCGTCGTCCTGTCGTTGATCATCGTCGACGTGCTGCTGCTGTCGCGACGCACGATCGATACGCCTGCCCTGCGTACCGTTGGTTGGGTTGTAGCATTAGCGGGTCTGACATCGATCATCTCGCTGCTCGCGCCGAACGCCACGCTCGGTCCGATGATCGGCGCGGGTGGATATCTCGGAGTCCTCGGCCGCACGCTGCTCGAAACTCATTTCGCGTTGGCAGGATCGCTGATTCTCGCTGGCAGTCTGTTAATCGGCGGCTTGATGCTATGCACGGATTACGCCTTATTTCGCATGGCCTTTACGGCCGGGACGATCACGGCGACGGGCGTTTCCAAGAGCCGTCAGAGAATCTCCGAACGCCGCCAGGTGCTGGCCGAGCGACAGCCGAAGAAACGCGAGAAAGTCGAAGTCGTCAAAGTTAAAGATGATTTAGAAGACGCGAACGAAGAGATCGAAGAACTGGCTGTGAAGGTACGCGGTAAGGGCGTGGAAGAGGAAGTTGAAGTCGTCAAAGTCAAAATGGAAGCGGAAGATACGGTCGAAGAAGAGTTGGATAGCATCGAGAGCGCTGAGGAAGATGTCGAAGTGCCGGAGCCGGAAATCGTCGTCAAGAAGAAGGAACGCCCGAAGAAACGCTCCGGGGTCACTTCGCGTCCGCATTTCAGCATGAAGAATGGATTCGACAAGGAAGCGCGCGAACAAGTAATGACAACGCTCGACGCTGCCGCGAACAAAGAAGATCCAGGCGAGTACGAACTGCCTGCGATCGATCTGCTGATCGAAGGCGACGACGTCTGCCTGGACGAGCAGGTCAAGGAAGTCCGCCGCAAAGCCAAGATCCTTGAGAAGACCTTCGCCGACTTTGGTTTTAACGTGAAGGTCGTTGAAATCGAAACCGGCCCTGTCATTGCGCAATACGAGGTCGAACTCGAAGCTGGCTTGCGGCTTGCCAAGATCACGAATCTGGCCGACGATCTTGCGATCGCCTTGCGCGTGCCCAGCGTTCGCATCGTCGCACCAATTCCTGGCAAGAATACAGTCGGGATCGAAGTGCCCAACGAAGTGCGACAAGTCGTTCGACTTCGCGAAGTCATCGAGGAATCGAACGGCAAGACAAAGAAGATGAAGATTCCGCTGTTCCTCGGAAAAGACGTCTCCGGGCGACCGTTGACGGTTGATCTCGCGACGCTGCCTCACCTTCTGATCGCCGGACGTACGGGTACGGGGAAGAGCGTTTGCTTGAACGCGATAATCTCGTCGATCTTGATGACGAAGCGTCCGGATGAAGTCCGCATGTTGATGATCGATCCGAAAATGGTCGAGTTGAGTGGCTATGCCCGCTTGCCGCACTTGATGCATCCGGTCGTGACCGACATGCGGAAGGCCGAAGCGATTTTGGCTTGGGCGGTCGACAAGATGGAAGAGCGATACGCCATGCTTGCCCGAGCCGGCGTGCGGCACGTTACCAGCTATAACCAGCTGACTGAAGAAGAGCTGAAGCGGCGTATGGAGCCTGAAACGGCGGAAGAGTGGGCGGCCATTCCAACGCACTTGCCGTTCATCGTTATCGTGGCGGACGAGATGGCTGACCTGATGATGACTTCCGGCAAAGAAGTGGAACAGCACATCATCCGCCTGGCACAGAAGAGCCGAGCGGTTGGTATCCACTTGATCCTGGCCACACAAAAACCGACGGTGGACGTGATCACGGGGCTGATTAAATCGAACTTGCCCGCACGTATTTCGTTCCAAGTAGCCAGCCGCACGGATAGCCGCGTTGTGTTGGACGAGATGGGAGCCGATAAGCTGCTCGGTAACGGCGACATGTTGTTCCTGTGGCCGGGAACGAGTTCGTTGCTGCGTGGCCAGGGAACGTATTTGAGCGACGAAGAGATCGAAAGCGTCGTGGATTTTGTCAGCACCGGCGAGCAACACTTTGTCAACGAGTTGGTCAACTTGAAGGTCGACGATGGCAGTGGAGAAGCTCCTGGGCCGCTGAAGAAGCGAGACGATATGTACGAGGCGGCGGTTGATGTCGTCGTGCGTGAAGGTCGCGGGAGCGTCTCGCTGCTGCAACGAACGCTCGGCATCGGCTACGGTCGCGCTGCCCGCTTAATTGACTACATGGCCGAAGATGGTATCGTCGGAGCGTACGCCGGTTCGCAAGCCCGCGAGGTCGTCATCTCGCTGTCTGATTGGGAAGCGATGCAAAATGGCGGGGCTGCTGTCAGCGAAGTTGCCAAGGCACCTGAAAAAGCCGTTGCCGAACCGAA
>CAUJKL010000855.1 GCA_963204995.1 Planctomycetota bacterium
TCATGCCGTTCGACAGTTGTGCATGCGTCACACCTTTGCCGAGCGCCGATTGCGATACATATTTTACTTCGGCCTTGGCCCGATGCTCGTGGTCAGGGCGCTCTGACGGTGGCTGTGCGATGAGCGTCGTAGCAACGAGGAGGAGGGGAAATGTTGCGAGTAAGCTGGTCCAAGCGTTCCGTTGAGCGATCATCATGCCTGCTTCCATGTAAGGGACGTATCGGTTCGTAAGTCGCGATTGTAGCAAAAGACGACCGGTGTGAAATCGATCTCCCGACAACGTAGTGTCCTAAACTTGTAGTGAGGGCCATCTTCAGGCGTGAGACTTCGCCGTCAGCTATGTGGACTTTCGACTTCTCGTCGGCTTCCGATTTTTACCGCGACCTTTTTGAAATGGCAGACAACACCAAACGTCGGAGCCTTTCAGGGGCTTAATGAAGTCGCGGTTTTCGGCACTAGCCTGCCGTTCCCGTCCCCCGCCGGTTCGGATGCGCGAACCGCAGGCGATCGCCAGCCGGCTGATGGTGACAGGTTCTATTTCAATGGGCTGGCTGCCGCTGGAAAGTGATGTGTTACAATTAGTATCTGGCGCTGTTCGGATGCCCTTGCGTTCCCGGAAGTAGGGTCCGGTCTCGCAGGTACTTGTCACTTTTCGAAAGCCATCGTTGAATCAGCCCAAGCCACCACCGCAAACACTTCAGCCGGACGACGAGCGAAAGATCCAAGTCTTTCTCGAACGTGCATCGTCGATCGTGCTGGAACGATCGGTACTGGACCTTGCACATTGGCGTCGTCTGGTTTCGTTGGCAGAAGAGCTTGGCCTGAGTGACGAGGAACTGCAAAGTACCGTCAATGATCTGCGTCAACGCGGTGTCATCTCGGAAATTGACCTCAGTCCGCCGAAACCGCCGCCCTTGCCGAGCCAACTTGGCAAGCCCTCACCGGACGCTGTAACTCCTTCTGGCCCGGAGCAAGATTTCTCGCTCACGCCGCCGATGCCGCCACCACCTCCGCCTCAATCCAGTACGAACGAGCGAGGTAAGAACTCGAATTCCGTCAAGTCGGTGACACCACCGCACGTACTATCAAAGCAGCCGAAGAAGGAATTCGCGCCGGAGTATCGTGCTCGCCATTATGTTGCGCGTGCCCAGGCAATCATCGCCGAGCAGCGCGGGTTCGGGCCTCGTACACAGGCATTGCTGGCCGCCACGGCTGACGAGATGGGGCTCAGCGAGCAAGAGGCCACGGCGGCCTTGCAGTCGCTGAACCGCGCGCCCGCAATGTCCCCGCCGCCGCCACCGTCGACTAGTCGGTCGGGTGAGAAGAAAGCGACAACCGACATCGTGCCGGACGAAGAGCTGGCCGATCATCGTCGTTGGCGAGTGGAGGGTGCTCCACCACCCGAGCCGCCGCCGCCCTCGCGGAAACCGGAAGCGATCTATCGCGATTATCTCAGCGCTTCATTAGCGCAAATCACGGACGGTGTCGTGCCGAGGTTGTTGGAGCTCAAGTTCGTCAAACATGGCACCTCCGTTCTCGGCCTGGCGAAAACTTTTGCCCGGCATGTTGTGCAGGAAGAGGCGGCCGAGAAAGGCTTGCGGTTCGAGTCGAAGCGAGCGGAGGTCGATTCGGAATTGGCGGCGTCGGCCGTTAGCTCGCAAGACGACGCGCTGTGCGATGCGAACGTGAAGCTGTTTCTCGAACGGTCGATTCCCATTCTAGCGTTGCATCGTGGCATCAACGCGAAGAGTCGCGTACTCCTGAACGCGCTAGCGACAGAACTTGGGCTCTCCAACGAGCAAGTCGAACGTGCGATTGCCGCGACACAGTTTCGCTCCACCACGACTCAAGAAGATGCAGATGCCTTACAGCAAGAACGACTCGAAGGGTTTCGCGAGTTGGTCCAGGGAGCCTTGATCAGCTTGCCGAGGAAGCTGTTGACCTTCGATATCGAAGAGAATCTGCGCCGCCACGGTGAGGAACGCCACGGCATCAAGCCCGATCTCGTGGGGAGTGCCATTCGCGAGGTGTGCGTGGCTCTCGATATTCGCCAAATCTCCGAGCAACAAGCGCGCGGGCACATTGAACAGCTGGTCGATGCAAAACTCGGCGAGAACCCTCGCCTGCCAAATGAAGTACGGTCTCGGATCGAGTCGGAAGGGAAGCAGTGGGGACTGAACGCGGAACAGGTCGGATCGATCGTTAAAGAGCGAACGCGACTTCAGGACAAACGGTTACAGTCGGAACGCAACTTTACACACGGTGCGTTATTCGCCGCGAGTGTTGCGGCCTTGATCGTCATTGGATTTTTTGGCTGGGTGGCGATTCAGAATATAGTTCCTAAAGTAAAGCCCGCCGAAAAGATCGTCGTGCAGCAGAAAGTGCCGACACCAATTGTTGTCGATGACTCGAAAGTCGATACGGCCTGGTGGGGCGAGGAGTTGGAATTCGCCGTCAGTGCCGCGCGGCGCGAGCTAAGTGCTCAGCGTTTGGTGTTCGTGCAGCTTGAATCGAAGCAGCCCAGCGAGCGTTGTGGTGCGTATGGAAAGCTGGTTGACGAATTGTTCGGCAAAGGACACACCGACGAGCAACGCGAGCTTTTGCTGCGAGTGATCTCGTTATGCTACGCGCGCGACCCCGATCAACAGGCCGCTCGCCACTTGCTGGATGCAGTGATCGCTTGCATTCCGAAAGCGGAGCGTGATTTACGAGCCGACAACTCGCTGTATTCGCACGCCTTTGTGGCCACGCAAGCTGCTGTTGGGTTGGTCACGCAGTCGACCGACGAGCGGCAGAGTGATGCCTCGACGGAATTGGGGCGAGCGATCGGACGCACGATCGACTCGGGCCTCGATCCCTCGACTCTGCAAATACACGCTTATGAAGGTGTTGCCGAGCGGCTGTATCGTTTGTTGATCGCACTCGCCAAGAGCGAGCCGGCGCGCGTTGCGGCCGCACACGCCATCGTGGCCGAGAAAACGGCAGCTTACCTCGACGCTGCGAAGCTGGAAAAACTGAATACGGACTTTTTGGTGGCCGTGTTGTCGGGAGCGAGCGAGACGTGGCGAGAGTACCAGCCGTTGATCCGCGCGACCGTGGCTTCGAAAAGCCCCCTCAACGCGATTCGTATGCTGGAAGTTTATGAGAAGACGAAAGACTTAGAGCTGCAAGCGTTCCTCGCCGATGCATTGATCGAGCGCATTGGTAAGGCACCTGAATCGCGTGATGTCGCGGCCATTGCCAACGCCGTCCGCCAGTCACTGGGAGTCGCTGCGGAAGACACCGACAACAAACGGCTGAGCCGATTCCTCGTCGGGGCCAACAGCTTGCTCGCCGAGCCGCGTGTCGACGTCGGCGATCCTGAATCGCTCTTGGCCGAGATTGTTAGCTTTGCCTATCACAGCACGCTCGGATGTGCCGTCGCACAAGGAACGGCAGGAGACGCGACCTTTGATACGCTCGTTGAACAAGACCCCGCAGCGTTTTTGACTTCCGAGAAGACAGAGGCCGCGCGCAAGGGCAGCGAACCAAAGTCGCTCGAACCAACAACTGTAAGGATGTTAAACGAGCGCTTGCAAATGCTGCTGAACCCTCGCACTAGTCCCGTTACACGATTTGGCTTTGTCGAATCGATCGCCGGTCTGACGGATCGAATCGACGATCTTGCTCCCGATCAAGCAGCGGCGTTGGCGACGTACCTGCTCGGCAAGAAGCGGGTCGAAGAACATCGCAAGATTCTGCCGCACATCGAGGAGCTCGGAAAGTGGATGCAAGTTCGCCTCGCGGTTGCCGACAGACTTGACGACGTGGGAGCGAGTCGAGAGCAACTACAAGAAATCATCACGAAGTTGCTTCGGCGCGAGTATGTCATCGGTGGCGGAGACGCGGGGCGCGAAGCGCTTCGCGTCGAACTGCTCCGTGATGTCTTAGCCGACGCAAAGCGAGCTGACATCGGCGACCAGAATAAGTATCAAGTCTACAACGATGCCGCCCAAGCGTTGTTCGACTTTTACACAACGCAAGCCAGCTTGTTCCGAGCAGCCGAGTGGCCCACCGAGCCAGTTACCCCGACGGTCGTTTCACAAGCCTTGGTTGAGAGCCGAATCAAGGCGTTGCTCGAGGCGAAACTCTCGCCTGAAGGGAAGGAGCAAGTTCAGCGAATCCAGGTCGATTCGCGGGCGATTGATTACTTGGCTGCGAACGATCTGCAGAAACTGGCGCTGCTCGATCGCGCGTGGTTGAGGTTGTTGGCCGTCGACCTTGTTCGGAAACGACCGGGTCGAAAGGCAGAAGCCGATGCTGTCGTCGAACAACTTGCGACGCGGGATCGTGATACGAAACATGTCTTGCTCCAACTGCGAGACGGGCAGGAAGCGATCTTGCGAATGTGGCTTTTGCTAAACCAAACCGATTAGGTGCCGGACGATGTCTCGAATTCTCGCGCTACTCACGTTCCTTGTTATCGGTTCGCTCGCGGCCCCGTGTTGGGCTGTCATTGTCTTTCAAAAGAATCAGGACGAGCCAATTCGCGGGTTCTTGATCCACGAAGATGGAATCCATATTGAAGTTCACGAACCGCTCCCCAGCGGCGACGTCCGCAAGCACATCTTGCCACGCGTCTCGATCGACGACATCATTCGAGCCGTCGAGCCGGATCGCCTGGCCGCTCTGACGCCAGAATCTCCCGAAGGCTATCGAAGTTATGCCGAGGACCTGGCGGGGAAAACGGAAGATCCCGAAGCTCGCGCCATGGCGATTCGCTTGTATTTAATCGCCGCTTACCTCGAACCCGTCGAACTTGGCCGCAGTTGCCTGCTGGGAATGGCGGGACTCGCTCGCTCGCCCAAGGAAGAAAAGGCGTTTCGTGCGATGGCCTTTTCACTAGATCCCGATCACGATCCAGCTTTGCTCAAGGCACCAAAAACGATCGTCGCCGATTTCACGGGCATCACGGACAACGATCGACAGGCTTTGCGGACGGCGCTACAACTGCTTCGAACTGGAAAAATGAACGAGGCGCGTCACTACTTTCAACGACCGCCGGTCCAAGCCGCCGCGACCTACTACGCGCATATCATCTCGGAAAGTGAATACCAAGAGGCGATCCGAGCTGCGGGACGGCTGACACCACGACTGCTGCGCAAGTTCCTGACGCTTGAAATCACGCTCTCTGCAACCGCGCCAACCGCAGTCAGTGACGAGCCTCCGGTCTTTGCCCCGTGGTCCCAACTCGTCGCCCGCGACGACACTCAGCCTATTAAGCCGCAAAACCTAACGACGCTCACCGAATTCGATCCGCGTCAGTCGATCTTTCGCAAAGGAAAGTGGCAAGCCGCGACGGAGTGATGAAGTTCATTGCGGGCGTACGAGATTTCTCCCGCCTTGCAAAACCGTGTCTTGCAAGGCGGGAGAATGTGGCGCTAAGCATTGCTCAGAAAGTGCTGAGGCTATGGAGGTGGGTCTCCAATCGGTGGCGGCGGATTCTCGGCACCTTGCATGCTTGGGGCCTCAGGTGCTACCTCGCCCGTGTCCGGCGGGGTCGTCGTTGATGCATGCTCGCCACCACATCCCATCGCGGAGATGGTCAAGCCAGACGCAAGAATCCCGCAAAAAACTCGCTTCATTTCGCGTTCTCTCCATTAGTTTGTAATATCGTGTAGTCGACCATCCTGCGTGCCAGACGCGTACAGGAAACCGTCTTTGTCGACGGTGCCGCTAACGGCTCGGACGGATCCGTCACCGAGCGCGAACAGAACGACACCTGGATGCATCGAACCGTTCTGATAGAAACCGGGCTTACTGACAGGTTCCGGTAACCTCCACCCCGTCGGCATGGGTCCCATCCCCATCCAAGTGAACGCATAGAGCAACGCCCCTTTGTCATTCGGAGGCCTTCGATCACCGAGCACTTCGCCAAACGCAATCGTGTTACTGGTGCCGTCGGTCATATTCGAGAAACGATTCTTGGATCTCGGCCAGAACAGGCCCTTGTAAGTGGCCCATCCCGAATTGAGGTGGGATTCGCCAATCCCCCCAGCTGAACCGGCGTAGTTAGTCCGGCCCAATTCAGGGAGGCTCTGGGACCAATAACCAAGATCAATCGTCAGATCATTCGTCCGCACGTAGGCCGCAGTGTTTTGGTTGTTGTAGGGGTTTGCAGACGGACACTCCAACCCGGGAATCCTGGTTTTGGCAGCCGACCAAGTGCCGCCCAGGGACCACCATTCCTGAATGGGTTTGCCAGTTCCATAAGTCGTGCCCGGGTAATGGTCGACGTTGATATCAAGTGCGGCATCGATCTGATCGTAAATACTCTGTTGCTCCATGAAGGGCAGCAGATAGACCAAATGACCGACGTATTGGTGGCCGTTGACGATACTGTTTCTCTTCGAGTCTTGTGCCAAGATCCCCGGCGGCAATAGCCTGTAGGTGTCATGGAAGTTGTGAGATGCCAGGGCGAGTTGCTTAATGTTATTCGAGCATTGCATGCGCCGCCCTGCCTCGCGCGCCGCCTGGACGGCAGGGAGTAATAATGCCACCAGGATTCCGATGATCGCGATTACCACCAACAGTTCAACGAGCGTAAAGCCCGAACGGCGAAGTGGGGACGCTACGAGACGGTTCATAGGACAATCCTTCTACTGGGAACGATAAGAAAATGCGACATTGTGCATCGACCGGGGGAGGGTATAAGGAAGAATTTGCGTTCACTAGTTTCGCCCAGCGACACTTGAAGTGCAAGCCATTTTCTTCAAAAAGATGGTGCAAACTGGTAAGATGTGCGGCCCAGTGGCTTCCCGCCTGCAACCTCGCAAAAGGAGCAATCGGATGCTGCTACCCTGGCAATGTGGCTTGCTGCGCCAGTCGACTGGTATCGCGCTTACCGGCAAGAAAGCCGGATGAAATTCGAGTCGCCCCGCCAGACCCGCTAGTCGCGTTCTCGGTGCGGTTGAGTTCGCGCAAACACTCGCCAACTTCCAGAAGTGGGCCGGCGGGCCGTGAGTAAGCCCTCTGGATCGGCCTTGCCGCAGGTCAGCTAGAGCCAGTCCGGTGCCGCAACGTTACGAGTCCGGCATATCACAGCTGAGACCACCGGCGGCGGGGACGTAACACGCTCGCGTGTAGTCCATCACCATGCGATGGGCACTGAAACGCCAAGCCAGTGTCGAGATCGAGTTCATCATCATCTGAATCCACTTACGCGGCAAACCGTCAACGTCGCGATCGTAGAATGTCGGGATGACGTGGTCTTCCAGAACTCGATACAACGATTCGGCATCGCGACGATCCGTAATTTCGTCCGACACGTGTTGCGTGCCGTTACCGATCGCAAAGCCGTTGGAGCCGTCGTAAGCTTCCGCCCACCAGCCGTCGAGAATCGATAGGTTCAAACCGCCGTTCAGCACGACCTTTTGGCCACTCGTACCCGAAGCCTCCAGCGGACGTCGCGGATTGTTCAACCACACATCGACACCTTGCACCATGTGGCGAGCAACATTGATGTCATAGTCTTCGACGAACACGACCTTTTTGGCAAAACGCTGATCGTGCCGGAGATTCGCCACACGCTGAATGAACTGTTTGCCGGGCTCGTCTTTCGGATGCGCCTTGCCAGCGAAGATGAACTGCACGGGCCGATCGCGGCTGTCGAGCATCTCCAAAATCCGCTCGAGGTCAAACAAAAACAGATTGGCTCGCTTATAAGTCGCGAATCGGCGTGCGAAGCCGATCGTTAACGTATTCGGGTCGAGTACGTTTCGAGCCGCTTCGACAGCGTCTTCGCCTTCCTCGCGGCGTCGGCATTGCCGGCTGAGTCGTCGACGAACGAACGTAAGCAGCAAGCTCTTCAATGCATTATGCGTTTCCCACAGCTCGCCGGGATCGACTTTGTGGATCTCTTGCCACGCATCCGGTTCGCCCATGCCGCTTGACCAGCCAGCGGGAAAGTGGCGGTCATAAAGTTGACGCATCTGCCACGCCAACCAACTTGGCACATGCACGCCGTTCGTGATATGTCCGATGGGAACTTCTTCTTCAACTCGCCACGGCCAGAGGTGTGCCCACATGCGGCGACTGACGTGTCCATGCAGATTGCTGACGGCGTTTGCGCGGCGAGAAAGCTTCAGCCCGACGACCGTCATGCAAAACGTTTCGTTTTGGTTTTGCGGTTCGACGCGTCCCAGGCCCATCAATTGATCGTAAGAAATGCCGAGCGAATCGCGCAGCGGCCCTAGATGCTCTTCGACCAGAGTGCCATCGAACCGGTCATGTCCGGCGGGCACCGGCGTGTGCGTCGTAAACACGGTGTGCGATGCAACTTCACGGAGCGAATCGTCGAAGGTCATGCCTTCATAGTGCATCCGTTCGCGAATCACTTCCAACGGGCCAAACGCACTGTGGCCTTCGTTCAAGTGATAAACGCCCGGTGTGATGCCCAGCGCGCGAAGCGCCCTGACGCCGCCGACGCCGAGCAACAACTCTTGGCGAATGCGCGTCCGCTCGTCGCCGCCGTACAGACGATTCGTCAGCTCGCGGTCTTCGGGCTTGTTGCCTTCGACATTGGAATCGAGCAGATACAGTTGGACCCGGCCGACGCGGACAAGCCACACCTTCGCAAACAATTGGCCGTTGCGAGTGTCGATTTGGATCGTGACCGGCTTCCCGTCGGGGCCTCGTGCCGGTTCAAGCGGAGCGTTTTCGACTTTCGTGTCCTGATATTCTTCGCGTTGATACCCGTCCTCATCGAGGTGCTGCCGGAAATAGCCTTGGCCATAGAATAGTCCGATCGCCACGAACGGAACGCCCAGTCCGCTGGCGCTCTTCACATGGTCGCCCGACAACACACCGAGGCCGCCGGAATAGATCGGCATCGACTCGTGCATGCCGAACTCCGCCGAAAAGTAGGCGACTGGCTTGGCACCGAGAACACCAGTGTTCGTTGCTCCCCAGTTCGGTTTAGTCGCCAAATACTCCTTCAACCGACGTACCGCATAGTTGATGCGGCTGTACAACACCATTTCCGAAGCCCGATTGGCCAGTCGCTCGGGCGTGAACTCTTTCAGGAGCGCGATCGGGTTATGATCGAGTTGCCGCCAGCGGATGGGATCGAGATCACGAAATAGGCTGATGACTTCGGGATGCCAGCTCCACCATAAGTTTCGCGACAAGAACATGCACTTGTCGTACAGGTCGGTCGGGCTGGCTTCGCCAGCTGCCAATGATAATGATAGTGTTTCTCGTGCGGGCATGTCGTCTACCTGACTCATAGCAATTCCTTTGGTCTAATAGGCCCAAAGCCGTCCATACGCTTGCGGGCATTGTCGGGGGCTGTTTGTTACTTGTCGAGGGGTGGGGTGTCAAGGTGCTTACTACCACCGTGTTAGACGTTGGGCAGCGAATCCCGGATCCGAAACGAGTTCAAAGAATACCTTGACGTCGAGGGTGTTTGAACGTGGGCGAACCAGGAGTATGCTGTCACATTATGGGAACTCGAATCGAATCGCCGGAAGATGAGAGCCTGCAAGAGCTTTGTGAGCGTCTTCGCGAGCTGGCCACGGAATTGGATCGGCCGGGTGCGTGGCCCAGCGAACAATTGCGGCTGTGCGGTGAATATGGCGTCTTCGAGTGGTTTCTGTCAACCGAATCGGGTGGTCAGGGCTGGTCCGAAGCCGATGTGATGCGGGGCTATCTCGAACTGAGCGCCGCCTGCCTGACGACGACGTTCGTCATCACGCAACGCACCGGGGCCTGCCGCCGCATCGAATCCTGTGACAACGAAGGGCTCAAGGCGAGATTACTGCCTGAGCTGGCTTCAGGAAAGTCGTTCGCGACGGTCGGCATCTCGCACCTCACAACCAGTCGGCGGCATCTCGCTAAGCCAGTTCTGCGAGCAGAAGAGACGGCCGACGGATTTGTGATCGATGGCTTCAGTCCCTGGGTGACCGGCGGGCCGTTCGCCGATCACGTGCTGATCGGAGCGACTCTCGACGATGGGCGACAGATTCTCGTCATGTTGCCGATGGACGCTCCAGGCGTCTCCGTTCCGCCCGTCGCCGAACTTGTCGGCCTTTCGGCGAGTCACACGGGGCCCGTGCAGTGCGATCGCGTGGTGTTGAGTCGTGATTGGCTGGTGGCTGGACCGATCGAAGATGTGATGAAGCAAGGTGAAGGCGGAAGACCGGGTGGCTTTCAAACTTCGGCCCTCGCGATTGGCCTGGCGGGAGGAGCCGTGCGGTTCCTGCAAGACGAGGCCGCCAAACGCCCGGACCTCCTTCTGGCGACCGACGCGTTGGACGTGGAGTGGCACGAGTTGCGAGGCGATTTGCTCAGTGCGGCAGCCGACGAACCAGTTTGTTCTCTCGAAAACTTGAGAATGCGATCGAACAGTCTCGCGC
>CAUJKL010000856.1 GCA_963204995.1 Planctomycetota bacterium
ATGGCCTGGGCTTTGGCTTCGAGATTCCAGCCGGCGGCGTTCGGGTCGTTCCACTGCTTCCAGGTCATGCCTCGTGCGTCGATGTGCAGGCCGATCGGACAGTCGATTACGAGATTGTTGAGCACTGGGTTGTCGCGGCCACCGCCAATCATGATGGCACGTCCTGCCTGGTAGAAAATGTTACCCTCGACGGTGTCGCCGCTGTCACAGTCGTCGAGATACACGCCCATCGTGTTGACGTGCGTCGCATCTCCGCTGCCCAGATGGTGAATGTAGTTATGGCGAAGGACGTTTCCCTGGCTGGTCCAGTCGCGACCTGTATAGAACGCTCCGGAATCGCCGGTCTCCATGACGACTCGATAGATCTCGTTGCGTTCAAACAGATGCTCGTTGCCGCCGTAGAGCACGGCGTTATGGGGCGCATCGTGAATGCAATTGTTGCGGACGATCTGACCGCATCCGCTGACACCAATGCCCGGTGCGTACGTGCGTTGGAACAGTCCGTAATCGTGGATGTGATTGTTAATCGCCAAATTCTGCGCTGGAGTCAACGTCTTACGATCACCTCCATTCAGCGAGATCCCCGAGGTGCCGAGGTTGTAGAGGTCACAGGAACGAATCGTGTTCCTCAAGCCGCTGACCAGAATGCCTCCTCCCGCCAGATTGGAAATCTCGCAACCGGCGATTTCGATGTCTTCGGTACGTTGCAGTACGATTCCTGTTCCGTGGCCGTACTCGAAGGTCAAGCCTTCAAATCGGAGGTGTCGGGCCGCGGTCACGTTGAGCAGCGGTTCTGTGAGTGTGGCCAGTACGATCTCCGCATCCTGTAGACTGCCGTCCGGGTAGACGTAGAGACGTTTGCGGATCCGGTCCAGATACCACTCACCAGGTGTGTCGAGTTCATCGAGCGTGTTGAGTGCAAAGAACCGTCGTTCCTTCGCCCCCCAGGTTCCCGCGGCGATTCCGTAATTGTGCGGCGCGGCCAAGGTAATGATCTTCTTCACTGGATCGTACGCCCCAACACGGATGACTTCGTCGCTCCAGTCGTGCGTCCAGTAGCCCTGCAACCACACACCTTCATCCAGATTCCATCGAGCGGGACGAGGATCAGCGAATTCAAAGGAACCAGGTCTCGCTTTGCGTCGCGTCGGATCCGTCGCTTCGGGATCAGGCAAACCGGAATCGACCGCTTTGGAGAAGCGAGCCCACTGGCCATCTGCAGCGTCGATGTTCGGCCAGCGAGCCAGCGGCATCGGTCGGCGATTGATATAGAGCCAGGGGGCGGCGGGCACTCCACGATAAGAAGGCTTGAAGTTCTCGAAGTCGACCGAGGCGAGAGCGGTCAGGTCGCACACGATGATCCGACCCCGCGCCGCTTCATCAATCCGCGACAGCACATTCTGATCAGTCACCGTCTCGAAATTGGATTCTTGCAGTGAAATGCCGCCTTGGAGACGCGCGGAACGTGGCTCCAGAGCGCGGTAGACCACGGGAGCGTCCGGCGTGCCACCGTCCTCGGCAGTCAAGTTGAAGGAAGTCTCCAGACGATAAGCGCCCGGGCCGATGTGAACCGTCACTGGCTCACTGCTTTTGATTACGCCTGCTTTGCGTTTGGCCCGAATCGAATCCCGCGCCTGCAGCAGCGTTTGGAAGGGCGCTTGCCTGGTGCCGTCCCCAGTGGCTTGCGCATCGACCGTGACGTAGATATCTGAGTTCGCATAAACGGCTGTCGAAACTCCGAGTGTTGCTGTAACGGTCAGTATCCATGTCAGGCGATTCATTTCGGTCTCCAGTGCGTCCTTGTAGACCGGAATTAATTCCGGTCTACGTTCGCTGTTGAGTGAAATATGAGCATTTGTATTGTTGTTCGATTGACTAGCCCGATGTTTTCGAATCGTGTGTCCATCAAAGTTTCACGCCCTAATCACGTTTTTCAGCACGGTCATCGTCTCCTCCTGCCGCTTCTTGACCACTGCTCCGGCCGCATCCGCCTTCTTTCGTGCTGCGTCGGGATTGGTTGCCATGTCTAGGATCGTTGGCACGATCTTGGGGATCTGCTCTTCCTGGTCGAGATCGAACAGCCAGTCTTTCAGGCCGATGTCTTCCCACATGTAGCCTTTTGAGGTTTGCTCGGCCCAGCGGCAGACGATCGCAGGCACTCCGTTGCCGATGCACATGATCGGCGAATGCATTTCATTTCCAAACAACCCCGCGCTGCGAACATAGGTGCTGATCGCCTCGCCGGTGAGCCAATAATTCGGACGCCACACCACTCGCTTCTTCACCTCAACGGGCAGTGGGTCGAGCAGCAATTCCTTGCCGACTGCCATCTGAGTTTGGTCTTCCGGGCAGAGGAGGATCTTTAGTTCGGTTTGCTTCACCACTTCGACGATCGCCTTCCGCAACTGCGCGTGATCGTGCTCTTTCATCGCTTCGTTGCGACCGTGCTTCTCCTCGTTGAACGGCACGTTCTTGATCGTCCAATACGGCGTGAATCGCAGCCGAGGAATGCAGCACAGGAACTTGCCTGCTTCGAGGCCGTTCGTCTGCAAAAAGGACTCCGCGGCCGCGTCATCTCGCAGGTCGCAGGCAAATGCGCCGTCCGGGCCAAATTCCATGATGGGAGACGCACAGCCTTTCTGCTTGGCAAATGCCAAGGACCTCGAATCCCGAAAGAACACGAAGCGTGCGCCGCTCAATGTTTCCATCGTCCGCTGCAACGTGTCTTCGGCGGTTGCTTCCGTCGCAGTCGATGTCTTGGGAGAAACCGTGATTCCATAGATGCCGTACGGTTTGCCCGTCTCCGTTCGCCATTGATTGACATCGCGTTCGGCGACGAGCGACGCGCCGGAACCGTGCAGGAAGAAATCACATTCCTGGAAAGCCTGCTTCAACTCCTTCGATCCCCTGGTCGCGATCTTTAAGCGGGGGAATCGCGAAGTGAGCAGTTCTCGGACCCCGTTGTCGACATAGCTCGGCCACAGCGTGATCTCGGCATCCGGCATGTGTGTTTCCAGAATGCGGAGGACACCCGGCGTGTGGGCAATGTCGCCGATATTTACCGTCTGCCACGATGAACGCAGCAGGATGCGCGGAGGCCGCTTATCCTGAGCCAATCCGGAAGGACTCGGAACAAGAGACATCGCAGCCACCGCTGCTCCGGCAACTCCGGATTGAAGAAACTGACGACGATTCCAATCGAGCTTCATGATCGCTTTCCGGTGGAAACAGCTTTGTTCGCGCATGGTGCTGACGTACAATCGCCTCAATGACTATCAACAAGTTTACAACGAACACGTTATAGTACTGAATGCAATTCGCACGGGGAAGAAGCAGGCGATCGTGACGGCAATCAAGTCGAATATCCGGTAAAGCGATCGGCTCGCAAGTCAACGCTCGAAGAACGAAATGAAGATAGAAAAGATCGAAACCGAACTGTATCACGTGCCTCTGTCGAAACCGATGGAGGACGCGATTCATGGCGTACAAAGGGATTTCTCGTTGATCGTCGTCAAGATCACGACCGATGACGGAGCGACGGGCATGGGCTACACCTACAGCGTCGGCCAAGTCGGCGGCACCTCAATTGCCAAGCTAATTAAAGACAACTTAGCACCGCTTCTGAT
The DNA here is from genome assembly GCA_963204995.1 of Planctomycetota bacterium. Classification (GTDB taxonomy): domain Bacteria; phylum Planctomycetota; class Planctomycetia; order Pirellulales; family Pirellulaceae. Next base: position 3,627 of record CAUJKL010000856.1, read on the forward strand.
CGGTGAAGATCCTCGTCGCATCGAGCAGTTATGGCACAAGATGTGGTGGGCGTTGCACTACGTCGGTCGTAGCGGCATTGCTGTCTTTGGCATATCGGCCGTGGACACGGCCTTGTGGGACTTGAAGGCGCGGCTGGCCGGTGAACCACTGTGGCGTTTCCTGGGCGGGCATGACAACAAGGTGGAAGCATACGGCGGTGGTATCGATTTCGACATGACGATTGACCAATTGCTCGAACAAACACAGGGCTTTCTTGATGCTGGACTTCGCGCGATCAAAATCAAGATCGGTCGTGATTCGATCGCCGAAGAATGCGAGCGAATCGCAGCGATGCGTGAGTTCCTTGGCCCCGACAAAAAACTGATGGTCGACGTGAACATGAAGTGGAGTGTCGAGAAGGCGCTTCGTGCGGTTCGCGCCTTCGATAAGTATGACCTCTACTGGATCGAAGAACCGACGATTCCAGACGACGTCGAAGGCCACCGTCGCATCGAAACGGAAGGCCCCATCCCTGTGGCAACCGGCGAGAACTTGCACTCCATCTACGAGTTCCGGCAGATGATTGCCGAGGGTGGTGTCTCATTCCCCGACGCCGACATTTCGAACGTCGGTGGGATCACAGCATTGATGAAAGTGGCACACATTGCCGAATCGTACAACCGCAACCTGACCACTCACGGCATTCAGGAGATGCATGTCAGTTGTTTGGCGGCGATTCCCAATGCATCGCTGCTAGAGATCCATGCGTTTCGGGTTGACGACTTCTTGATTCAGCAACTCGAAATCAAAGACGGCTACGCCTACGCCTCGGATCGCCCGGGACATGGCGTCGAGATCGATTGGGACAAGATCGCGAAGCACCGAGTTGCATCGACCTGACATGGGAAACCGAACATGACCCACAACTTCCAAGCAATCGCTTTGCTACTGATCGTCTCCTTCTGCGGCCTGCACACCGCGAACGCACTGGCCCAGGAAGTATCGGCACCAACACCCGTGCAGATGGATTACTTCGGCATTACCACTCCCGACAAGCTAAGTGCGGCGACCAAGCGTGCGCTTCAATGGAAACACCTTGCCAATGATTGGTACATTCAATTCCAGACGTATGACTTGAAAGGCGACTTGGCCTTTGAGAGCGGTGTCGTTCGACGCGATCCCAGCGCCGTCATCCAAGAGAACGGGAAGTACTACGTTTGGTATTCACGCAGCGTTGGACCGAGTCAGGGATTCGGTGGTGATGTCGAAATCGACAAGGTCTTTCCGTGGGACCGTTGCGATATCTGGTACGCCACTTCGACGGATGGTTGGACTTGGAAAGAAGAGGGGCTTGCGGTCCCGCGCGGCGAGATGGGTGCTTACGACGATCGATCCGTATTCACGGTCGAGATCATGAAATTCGAGGGGCAGTACTACCTGTGCTACCAGACGGTGAAGTCTCCGTACAACGTTCGCGTCAAGAACCAAGTCGGCCTGGCTTGGGCCGATTCGCCGGATGGGCCTTGGACGAAGAGCCCAGAACCGATTCTGAGCCCAGCCAACAACGGCATCTGGAAAGGCGAGGAGCAGAACCGGTTCCTGGTGGAGAAGAAGGGCGACTTTGACAGCCACAAAGTCCACGATCCTTGCATCCTTCCGTTCAAAGGGAAGTTCTATCTTTACTACAAGGGCGAACAGATGGGCGAGGAAGTCAACTTCGGCGGACGCATGATTCGTCACGGCGTTGCCATCGCCGATGAACCTCGCGGACCGTACATCAAGTCGCCTTACAACCCGATCAGCAACAGCGGCCACGAAGTCTGCGTGTGGCCCTACAACGGCGGCATCGCTTCACTGATTACGACCGATGGCCCTGAACGAAACACGATCCAGTGGTCGCCCGACGGAATCAACTTCGAGATCATGTCCCACCTCCGCGACGCACCTCACGCGATTGGCCTGAATCGAAGTGCCGACAACGAGAAGGAACCGACCGAGATCTTGCGCTGGGGATTGACGCATCAGTATCGGTCGGGCGACTACCACTTCATCCGCCGTTTCTCATCACACAGGATGTCCCATCACACAGCGAAAGGCGAGGAGGCGGCGAAGTAGGACTCCGCGTCTTCGAGCGACGGCCAGTGGTCTCAATGATAGAGTTATCAAGTAATAGAGGCTAACAATGAACGCCACGAGAATTTGCAGGGTCAGCACAACCGCATTATTAATTTGGTTGGCTGCTTCTCTTTTGCCATGCGACGCAGATGAGCCCACGACGTTCCCCTACGGGAATCCACCCGAGAAGAAGCCGGACATTCCCTTGAGTGCGGCCATGAATCGGCTGTATGACGACTACGACGCGCGATGGACTGAGGCCAATGAGCTGTTCTCGAACTTCAAGTACACACGCCTGGAAGGATTGGACTACAACGGTCACGATGGCACCGTCTCACGTCGCGATCCGACGAAAGTCATTCGTGTGGGCGGCAAGTACTACGTGTGGTACACCAAGCGTCACACGTCAACGCCTCCCAAAGGTGCTAAAGGAGGAACGGAGACGATTCCGTCAACCGATTGGGATCTAGCCGAAATCTGGTGCGCGACCAGCAACGATGGTCTTGTTTGGCAAGAACAAGGCGTCGCGGTGCCGCGTCCGCCCAAACCACACGCAGGGTGGCGTTCGGTGGCGACGCCGGGAATTCTGGCGTGGCAAGACAAGTACTATCTTTACTATCAAGCTTATCTTGAAATGTCCGGCACGCGTGGCGATTTCTGTCCCGTTAGCGTCTCGGTTTCTGATTCGCCTGACGGACCCTGGACTGCGGTGAACCGAGTTGTTGTTGAAAACGGCAGCCCGGGCACGTGGGACCAATTCGTGATCCATGATCCTTATCCGCTCGTTTACAAAGGCAAGATCTATCTTTACTACAAGAGCGAACTGGGTGGCCGCCCTCCCATTCGGGCTCAAGGTCTAGCGATCGCCGCTGATCCTTTGGGGCCTTTCGAGAAACACCCGCTGAATCCCGTCATCAACTCTGGTCACGAAACCAGTCTGTTTCCATTCAAGGGCGGGATCGCGGCGCTTGTGAGTCGTCATGGCTTGGAGCACAACACGATCCAGTACGCTCCGGATGGCGTTAACTTTGACATCGCCGCGATCACCAGCCTCATGCCAGTGGCACCAGGGCCCTATGTGCCGGATGCATTCTCCGATTCAGGTGACGGACGCGGCATCACTTGGGGGTTGTCTCACTTTCGCAACTTCAATGGTTGGGCGACCAACCATAGTATCCTTGCTCGCTTTGACTGTGACCTCAGCTTGGATGCCAACCGACCTGAGATGAAGAATACGGACATCTTCCATCAGGCAGAGGTGTACTTTCAATTTGGTCTCAGCAAACAGGAACGAGAACGGATCTCCGACGCTACAGAACAGCGGTAGCAACCGGCGCAATTGTCGAGGCGTCGCCGGATTTCCGATTTCGAGTGTAATGGCCCATGGCTTCCCCAGATCTGTCCAGCAAGACGCCACCAACATCGTTCCTCGGCACGTTGTCATGTTCACCTTATTCACGCTGGCGTGCGTTGGATTCTTGCAGAGAACCGAGTACGCCATCTCCGCGGGCCAGATCGCTAGCGGTTTTCAATTCCAACTTCCGCCAGCGGTACTTGGTGCGGCAGTGGCGGCGTTCGGTTTAACGGGAGTCGGAGCATCCGAGATCATCGCCTATCCCTATTGGTGTCTCGAAAAGGGATATGCCGGATTCACCGGACCGAGGGAACAATCCGAGGAGTGGGCTGGGCGGGCGCGGGGATGGATTCGCGTCATGTATTGGGACGCGTTGCTTTCCATGCTCGTCTATACCGTGGTCACCTGCGCGTTCTATGTCTTGGGCGCTGCCATCTTGCATGGTCACGGTGAAATCCCAGAGGGCTCCGACATGATTCGTACCTTGTCGAAGGTCTACACCGAATCGGCAGGCAGCGGCGCGATGGTCTTCTATGTCGTCGGAGCCATCGTCGTTCTATTCTCGACGCTGTTCGCCGGTTCAGCCGCTTGGACTCGAATGTTCAGCGACGCATTTGCTCAGGTTGGACTGCTTGACTACTCAAATCTCGACCAGCGTCAACGATGGATTTGTGGCTTTGCCTGATTCTTTCCACTTGCGTGGACGGTCTTGGGGCTGACATTCAAAGCACCCGTTGCCATGGTCACGGCTGGAGGCATTGCAAACGCGGGGCTATTGCTGCTTGTCGTCTATGCCGCCTACACGTTTCGCTACCATCGCCTTCCAGCCGAGCTGCGGCCAGGTAAGCTGTACGATGCGCTGCTGTGGGCCAGTTTCGTGTCGATCGCCGCCGTTGGTGTGCTGGCCGTCGTGCGAGTTCTGTGATGCGTGTCGTGGAGTAGACTTCCAGCCTGTTAAGCACCTCGTCACAAGTTTCTTAGCATAACTCGTTTAACGGCAAGCCGCAGGCGTCGGCGGACTCAAGCAAAAACGGTCGCCTGCGGCTTGCCGTTAAACGAACAAACTTGTGACTGGGTGCTTATGAATTGTGCTACCGACAGGCTGGAAACGATCGCATCGGTTCTCGAGCGACGCAAACGCAGAAGCCGCCAGAAACGTGCGGCAGCTGATACGAATCGGTTGCATTAACAACCCTCATTCACCCGAACAACGCCGCAATGGGCTTGCCGCTGTCGGTGATGGGGACGGGGCGCGAGCCGTCGAAGAGTTCGTGGGCCGGGTTGATGCCGAGGGCGGCGTGAATCGTGGCCTGGAAGTCGGGGACGGAAAGCGGGTTCTCGACGATCTTCTTGCTGAGTTCGTCGGTGACACCGTAAGCACCGTGATGCTTCAGGCTACCGCCGGCCATGAGCAGGCTCAGAACTCCTGATCCGGCGGAAAATACCGTGAACCATAATTCGTGGTCGCCTTGAATTCGTGGGGGCCAACCGGCTGACCCCACGAATTCAAGACGACCACGAATTGGATTTTGGTATCACCTTATTCATTCTCCCGCTGCTTTGTCGAGAATCCGCTGACTCCCCGAGTTCTCGGCTCCTGGATCAGGAGTTCTGAGCCTTCGTGGCCGACGAACGATGAGCCCAGGTTCTCGGCACTGAATCCCGGATACCGCGGCGAACGCGGCCCATCGGCAGGAGTTCCGAATTTGCCTGCCAGGCACCGGGCTGCGATTCGCCGTCAAATCGCCATTGGAGAACTGGTTCCGTCGCCCCGGCAAGGCCCGTGGTCGCGAGAATTAATGCGGCAATCGTACGCGTGGTATTTGTCTTGGATCGTAACTCGCACGTGACTACCCGTCGTCGCCGCTTCCCTCTTGGCGACGCTCGGGGCCTCCACGTACCTTGAATCTCGGGATACTAATGGTTGGCCGCTCGGTAACGGTTTCAGCCAAACGTTGTCGATATCCGGAAAGAATGCCGCTTCGTGTAACAATGCCGACAATGGAATGAGGTGGTTGCCGACTGACGACCGGAAGGCGACCGATATCGTGATTGACCATATGACCGGCAGCTTGCCGGACGGTGCAGTCGTCGTAGACGAAACGCGGCGAATGACGGATGAGTTCTTCAACTCGTCCATCCTCTGGAATACCTTCCTTCAGCAGATCGCGACGCGTTAGCACTCCGCGCAGCAAACCTGCTTCGTCAACGACGGGGAACCCTTGGTGTGTACTACCCGATCCGGCAGCATTGATCCATTCGCGAACTTCTTTGACGGTCTGCGTAGTCGTGAGGGTCACGACCGGAGCCGCTGCGATCTGACTCACCAGGATACTGCTCAGCGGATCGGGAACGAAATCGGACGGGGTACGAATGCCGCGGCGAGCGATCTTTTCCGTCATGATCGAGTTCTTCGTAAGCAGCATTGCAATCAAATAGCTGGCGGTGCAGCCGCCGAGTAACGGAAGCAGGCCATGAACTTGCTGCGTGGTCTCGAAGGCGAATACCGCTGACGCCAGAAAGGCTCGCGAAGCTCCTGCAAAGATGGCGGCCATGCCCACCAACGCCGCCACGCGAACATCGATCCCCGCCATCGGCAGAATGACGACAGCGACTGCTCCGAACAAATGTCCGATGCCTCCTCCGATCGTGAACATCGGCGCGAGTGTGCCTCCCGACGTTCCGCTGCCCAGCGACACGGACCAGGAGATGGCCTTCAGCAGGCAGAGAATCAGAATCGCCTTCGTCGTCCAACCATCGGAAATGATCATCGAAATGTTTTCGTAGCCCACACCGAGCGTTCGCGGCTCGAAGTATCCGACAACTCCAACAACCACGGCCCCAATCGCCGGCCACCACATCCAGTGAACCGGAAGCCGCTCGAAGGAGTCTTCGATCGCATAAACGATCCACGTGATGCCGACCGCGACGATTCCCATCAGGCCCCCGAGTGCGAGGTAAAACACGTTGGCTCCGATCGATGGCGGAGAGACGTTAGGCATCGCAAAAACGGGCTCGGCACCTTCCAGGAATACACGCATGCCGGCAGCCGTCGCCGCGCCCAACGCAACCGGAATGATGGAACGCGGACGGAATTCAAACAGCAACAACTCCACCGCCAGCAACACCGCCGCCATCGGACTGCCAAACGTTGCGGCCATGCCTGCCGCTGCGCCCACCGCCAACAATGTTTTGCGTTCAACGGCCGTTGTTTCCAGGCATTGGCCAATTAAGGAGCCGAGTGCACCTCCGGTCGCGATAATCGGACCTTCCGCTCCGAATGGCCCACCGGTTCCGATCGAGATTGCCGCAGAAAGAGGTTTTAAGATCGTGAGCCGAGCCGGAATTCGGCTGCGGTTTGTGAGAACCTGCTCCATCGCTTCGGGGATGCCGTGCCCTCGAATTCCCTTCGACCCGAAGCGAGCCATGACGCCCACAACGAGCGCCCCGATAATTGGCACAAAAACGACAAAAAGACCCAACGAATTCCCTACCGGACTGGCGGCATCGATTGAGAATTTGCCGTAGAACGCCAAATTCGTAATCAAGGCAATCAGTTTCATCAGGGCGACAGCAATGAACGACGCGGCCACACCAATTGCGATCGCCAAGAGCGACACCCGCACGACTCGCCGGTCGATCGACGGTTGCTCTGGTGCTGGCTGCAGGGTCATGTCAGCCAATTGCTGAAGCGAGGTGGATAGCGGTATTCGCTTTTGGCTGTCCTCGCCGGCAACCGGTTCTTCTGTGGACACCAAAGTTTCCTTTCTGGCTCAGAAACCGATCCGGCTTGGTCTGTCGCCCACAGGTGCCGATGTCGCCCGTCGTTGACACTCGCAACGTCAGACACGAAAGATCGGCTGACATACGTTTCTGCCCCGTTTTTACAGTGAATTACTCGCGCGATAAAGTCCTATGCCTTTTTTATTTGCGAGACCACTGTCAAGGCAAAGCTGATACCGCGCGAATTGAACCGATTGACAAGGTTTGAGAAAGCCGCCTTCTAGTAACCGAGACAATGGCACAGAGTTCGCACTCACTGCATCCACCAAAGCCGTTTCGGCAACTGTCGAAGATGGCAACGCCTACAAGCAAGGAAACGATCTCATGAAAGTACAGAACATTTTCACACACGCCGATCGCTGTCGCCTGGGGCAACTGCTGTCGTCGGACGATGCACGAGGAGTGGCACCTCAGCACATGCTGGATGATTTGGAATGTCTGCTCGAAGAGGCCGAGGGGGTGGAGTCGGACTCTATCCGAGATGACGTAGTGACAATGAATTCGACCGTCCTGCTGGTCAATACCAACTCAGCTGCGGAGCTCATCTGCACCGTTGTTTACCCAGAGGACGTCGAGCTTATCGACGGAGGAATCTCGGTGTTGGAGCCATTGGGCACTCGCCTTATCGGTTGCGAAGTGGGCGATCTGATAGAATGCGAAAGCCGAAGTAACCCCGGACCTTGGCGAATTGCCAAGATCTTGTTCCAGCCGGAACAGATGCGAACACTTTGATCACTGGCGAGAGTGGCGTTGGCAAAGAAGTCGTCGCGCGGGCCATCCATCAACACGGCTGGGTGGCTGTGACGGAGGCTTTGCGACGCCACGGCTTGGGAACGCGAGACGCGATTTGATTTGCACTGCTTCGCTCGACGCAAGATCTGTCCCAGTGCGCCGGGGTTTCGCCGAGCCTCAACCCCAGAGACCGGCCGTCCAAGAAGTTGGTAGGCGGAACAGGTCCACGCAGCTCCGGCACGGTCTACGCTGAACAATACTTCCGGAACTGCGCAGAACCTTGTTCGGCCTACTCTCTAAAAATCAACCACCTGTCACGACGGCTTCGTCCGCTTCCGCCATGTCGGCTGACGGTGCGGTGGTGCCTGGAACCTGAAGAGGTTGCCAGCTATCGGCATCGAGGCTGATCCGGTCTTCGGGGGCCGGGTCGGCGATAGGCCACGCGGCACGAGTTTCTTCCGATACCGACTCCCGCCAAATGGCCAGCACGTCGTTGACGTTGACGTGCGGATTGCCGCGCTCATGCCCTTCCTCTCCCGAAAGTTTCGGCCGCAGTGGCAACCACAACATGTCGATCCGGCTGCTGTCGCGGAAGAAGTAACCACCAACGATCTCACCCGCGTCGTTCAGATCCAACATGTAATGAAAGTAAGTGACCTTCTGAATCCGTGGGCTCTCCTCGAACACGCCCTGGATATCTTTCGCTGACGCGAGATTCAGTTTCACTTCGACTTGGTGGTCGGAATGCGTTGCGGAAGAACTGTTGAACGAGTAAACGGGATAGTTCCATTTCTCTTCGCCGGGGTGCGACTCCATTCCCAAGGGATGACTGCCGCGGCCCAGCCAGTTCGTCAACACCGTGTGGAATAGCCCGGCACTGATCAAGTTTTCGGAACCCGAAAGATCCAAGTGATCGTTGTAGATGTAAATCTCTGCCAACAATCCCTTGATCTCCGCTGGCGAGAAGGTGACGCCATTTCGCGTCACGCTGTGCTGTGGTTCTGCGTGCCGGATGGCAGCCGACGTCCAGCCATTACAGTGCCCGTGCCAGCCTGGCGTGCCCATACGGGTAACTTGGCGTCGCCCGAACAATCCGCCGCGTCTACTAACCGGTTCCTGAAACGCGGTCGTATCCCATCTTTCATACGCCGTGGCTAGGGTCTGGCGACCGTGAAAGGCAGCGTCGTACTTGCGTAGAGCGGCTTGCGTCCCACCAGCCGTATCGGGATAGATGTATCCCGAATATGGCACTCGCTCTGCTGGGACGGATCCCTTGGTCGGCAGCGCGTCAAACTTCCAATCAAAGTCCCGCCCCCAGTAATATTGAAATGTTTCGTTCTGAAACTGAACATCCTCGTCAGGAATCGAGGCACCAAAGCTAGTCGTTGTGACCAGCACCAAAGCTAAAGTCGTTAGTCTCATTCGAGTCTCCGTAAGTACTTGCCCGAGTGCATTCTGTGACGATGTCACGAACGACATCGACGATTCGATGCTTTCAAAGCAAAACTCGCGCCACGAGTGCGAAGCCATAGAGTTCGCAATTACCCGACGAATCTGTGAGCTCACGTTTGATGAAGTGACAACGAGAGGTGACACTGTCCATCGATGGTGTCACGCAGTCGCCGTCACTCGCGTCGCAAGCCACGAAATGTTATGGCGCGTACCGGGCCGCATTCATTTTGCAGGACAAAATATTGGGCCGTTTACGTTCCTTTCGCGGCGTAGCCGCTACTAGGCCCGACGTTGACGTCGAGTCATGTGGACGACCCGCCCGTTCTCTCGCCCGTCGTCACAATTTGCGGAAACCGGCTGGTGGGCATCGAAATTGCATAAGTCTTTTACTTACGTAGTCGAGAGCCCGCTGTTTCTGGCGTGCTACCAAGGACTCTACCGAACAAGGATGCCTGCTCATGTCTTTCGAAGAATGGAATGCCAAGAATCAACTTCTCAATTCGCTTCAATTCACGATTGAGAAACGGACAAATGGACTTTTGTCAGACCTATCAGTCGAGCCTGTTGAGGAAGGCATCATGATTGAAGTTAGTTCGCCGACTTACCATGCCGTCCAGTTGACCTTGGCCGCGATACACAAGTTTGCGGCTGAGTTTCCCGATACCACGTCCACAACGCTCGTCGCCCGCGTTAATGGCCATTCGCTCGTCTTGCACATGCCAAGTGCATCTCGCGCGGATTCGCGACCTCGCGTTCGCAAAGGGGTGGCGATGCCCCATTTTTCGAGTCGCTCTGGTGACGATCCAACTCCGATGGTGCGGCTTCCCAACCGTCGCCCGTTGTTGTCACTGTCCTCGCGAGCCGACAGCCATCGCGCAGCATCCTTCGATGCCTCTGGCTCGTGCAATACCGCAACTTCCCTTCCGAGGTAGCTCTCAATTCAACCACAGCTGGTACTCGAGCAGAGCGGCACGCCAATTGCGATATCTGTTCAGGACGTCTAAACATCGTACCGCCGTTGTTCGCAACGCGATTCAAATCAAATCAGATCGTAAGGAAGCCCTGAAATGTCAACTCACAAGATCATTATCACCGAAAGCGATCGCCGACGGTTGACGCACTTGCTCACAAGTGACCTCACCGCAGCGATTCAATCAAAGTCGTACTTGACGGACCTACGAACGGAACTGCAGCGGGCAGAGATCGTCGATGCTGCTGACGTTCCTGCTGACGTCATCACGATGAACTCGACCGTTAGCTTGCGCGACTTGGACACGGGTGAACTGGAAACCTATACGTTGGTCTTTCCTCACGAAGCCAATATCGCAAATAGCAAGCTGTCGATCCTCGCCCCCATCGGGACCGCCATCCTCGGTTACCGAGTTGGCGATGTCGTGGAGTGGCGCGTCCCTAACGGCAGTCGACACTTGCGGATCGAAGAAGTTCTCTACCAGCCGGAGAGAGAAGCTGCCTTGCAACCGTGATCGCGAAACCAATTCACAAACCCCGCGCTCGGATGCAGAGTGGGGGTAAGCTTCCAGTTTGCCATCCGCTACGAAACGCAAGCGGGAAGCTTACGCCACTTAATCATTCTCCGCACAACAACTTCAGACGTAGCGAAAACTGGTGTAGGGCGGACGCCTCGTCCGCCCACTTCTAACGGACGGACAAGGCGTCCGTCCTACACGGGTAAATCTGCAATCGCCGTGCGGCTCATTATTGTGTGACCAGAACCTCCGGATAGGAGTAATCGACGCAGCAAGCCGCATCGTGTCCGAAGAAAGGCAAGATGCAAGGAAAGTCCTGCTGGACAGCGCCGCCGCCAAGAGCTTGATAGGCGTTGACCACGGCACCCAATTGCTGGCGTTTGGTTTCGATCAGGACCATGCGGGTCTCCATCATCTCGCGCTGGGCCAGCAGGACTTCCACGTATTCGGCCCGGGCGTTCTGGAAGAGGCTCGAAGCGGCGTCGACCGAGGCTTCGAGCGCTGTCAGTTGCTGCTTCTTGATCTCGATGCTCTTGCCGTAGTTATCGACCTTGGTCATCTGGTTGACGACTTCGGTGTAGGCGTTGATGACGGTACGCTGATAATTGTAGATGGCCTGCAATTGCTTGGCGTTGGCGGTCAGATAGTCGGCCCTGATGGCGTTTTTGTTGAACAACGGAGCCGCCAACTCACCGACGGCGTTATAGATCAAAGATTCTGGGGTAAAGAACAAGTACCGGGGGTTGAACGCCTGATAACCAACGCCGGCGTTGAGTGAAAGTGAGGGATAGAAGCGGGCGCGGGCAACTTGCACGTCGAGTCCGGCAGCGGCCACGTCACGCTCGGCCTGGCGAATGTCCGCGCGGTTCATCAGCAAATCCGAGGGAACGCCCGTGCCGAGCGCGGGCAGGTACAGGTCGATGTATTGCACCGGCATTCGTTCCACCCGTTGCGGAAAGCGACCGGCCAGAAAGTTGATTCGGTTCTCGACCTCGACGATCTCTTGGCGGACGATCAGCTTCTCGCTTTGGTTCTTGCGCACCTCGGCTTGGAAACGCTGTACGGCCAACTCGGTACTGCGGCCAGCTGCCTTCATCGCCTGGGCGACCTCAAGGCTGTGCTGCTGGATCTCGATGGTTCTGTCCAGGGTTGTCAGGCGGTTGTCGAGTGCCAACAGCGCGTAGTACTCGTCGGCAATCTCGGCCACCAGCCGGGTCACCACGTAGTTCCGTCCTTCTTGGGTGGCCAGGAAACGCAGTGCCGCCGCGTCCTTGGCATTTCGCAGCTTTCGCCAGATGTCTATCTCCCAGGAAATGTTTGTGGCTACGAGGAAGTCAGGCAGCGGCGTGGGAAAGGCTCTGCCAGGGGTGATTTCCAGATGCTCCTCGACCGCGCCCGCACGAGTGAAAGCACCAGGTTTCACCACTCCCGCACCGGCTCCGACGTTAGCGAAGGGCAAGTATTCGCCTTGCCTCGCCTGAACTTCATTGCAGGCAATCCGGATATCCTCGGCCAGGATATTCAGATCTTGGTTGCCGACCAGTGCTTGCTCGATCAAGCCCGTGAGTGCCGGGTCATTGAAGAATTCGAGGAACCCGATGGCGGACGAGTTTTCCGTATGGGCAATGCCCGGCCCGATCGGTTCCATGTTGGCGTCCCTGGGACCGGCGTACGGGTCGCCATCTCGCATGTTCGCATCGGCTGCTGGATCGACCGCGTCGTTAGATTGCGGCAGATTCAGCGGGCTGGCGGCACTGACGTAGCTCACAAAGTGAGTCGATTCATCGACGCGCGCCGAGCCTTCAGGTGCTTGGAAGTATTCCGCGTTCGTGGCTGCATGAAAACCCTCCGGCAGCGCAGGCCCCGGCAGCGCCTGACGAAGCTGGGGAATACCGCAGCCCGCCGAAACCAGCAGAACGCCGGCAGTAATCGCAGGCAAAAGAGTTAGACGCTTATCCTTCGCGCTCGAATATCTCGCTAAGAGGTTCATCATGTTCATCCCTGATAAGTTTGCGCCCATCGGCGATCCTGCCGAACAGGTAGTACAGGCCGGGAATCACGAGGACTCCGACTAAGGTGCCCAAAAGCATTCCACCGACGGCGGTGGTGCCGATCGTGCGGTTTCCGATCGCGCCGGGGCCGGTCGCACGAACCAACGGAATTAAACCGGCGATGAAGGCAAACGACGTCATCATAATCGGACGGAACCGCAATCTTGCTCCGTCAATTCCTGCGTCCTTGATGCTCAAGCCGTCGTGACGACGCTGCACGGCAAATTCGATGATCAAGATCGCGTTCTTGCCCAGCAGACCGACCAGCATGACTAGCCCAATCTGACAGTAGACGTCATTGGCTAGTCCCATTAACTGTAAAAATAAAAA
>CAUJKL010000857.1 GCA_963204995.1 Planctomycetota bacterium
GTTCCCCGGTCGTAGGCGATGCATGTCGCCCCACCGCCGCCCATCTCGAACCAGCAAGTATGCTTCGCGGTCATCGCGCGACTCGCGCTGGGCGAACAACATCTGTAGCATCTCGGGAGTGAACCGTATTTGTTGGTTCCCGCCTTCGACGTCAAACACAGACGAAGCCATCAGCTGTCTCCTCACTTGGCCAAGTGGACGAGTTCCGTTGAAAGGCCAAGAATCCGTTCTGCACATCGCTTACCGACACACTTGACCATGATCGATCTGCCCGATCAAGAGCAAGTCCGACCGCCTTAACCGGCTTTCATGTTTCTTCGGTCGGCTGTAGCGACATGCGCAATTATGCAAGCGGGAGTCGCCAATTTCCAGTCCTTTCGTCATGTTTTCGTGTCTGACGATGGGCGGAGTTTAGAACCCGGCTGCCGGTGCGAACACCATCGAAGCTTGAATCGGGAAGTCGCAAGTGCATCCAGAACTTGCCTCGGGGATCATGAGCAAGCCGCCGGCGGGGATCATGTTGATCCAGCAACCGGGGCGGCTGACCTGCGTGACCTTGCTGTTCTTCCCCGTGGCGAGGTCGCACATGGTGGGGTTCGCTGCCCTAAAGAAGACGGTTGAGGCCGATGCCGATAACGCTCCGCAGCCATGCCCGCCGCGAGCGAACTGCCACTCTGTTTTTCGTTCACCCGTGTGCAACTTGTAGGCATACGGCTGTTGGTAGATGGTGTCGCCGACGATCGTCGGGTGATGATCCTGTTCGCCGTGGTCGCCGTTCGCGTCCCAGCGCTGGTTCTGGGACGCCGACCAAACGTGCTTGCCGCTGCTCGCATCGAATCCATGCAAGTCGTACCAGACAAAGCTCTTCACACCCTCCAACTTGTTCTTGGTGCCGACGGCTACGAGTTTCTCCTGTGCGTAGCAGAGAAAGAGTTGATGTTGAAGCTCGCTAAAGTCATACGCCTCGCGCCACAAGAGTTTCCCCGTTTTCAACTCTAAGGCCACGAGATTGGCTTTGCCTTGCAGTAGCTCTTCGAGTTTCGATCGGCCACTAGACTCATGCAACGTCGCCGCGTTCGTGCTTTCGATGAAGTAGATTCTTCCGCCTCCGATCGTAATCGTGGTGTTCACGATCGCGCCCGCCGTCGACTCGTATTGCCAGAGCCGCTCGCCCGTATGACGGTTCAACGAGAACACAGCATCGCTGGTGACGAGCGGGACGAAGTCGAAGTAGGTCTCGTTGATCTGTTCACGGCTGTGATCATCTCGCGAAGCATCCGGTTTCGTCGCGCTGCCGAACAGTTGATCATCGACATAAGCCACGTAACCCCAGTCACGCGGTCGGCCATCGGACAGCGGCGAAACTGGGATGTTCAACTCAAAGGCTCCCGTCTGTGACGCCAAGCCGTAACAGCGGTCCCCCGCCGCGACATAAAGATACTCGTTCGAGGCCGCCATGCTTCCGGCATCTCGCATCGCGGCAACTCGCCGCGAGTTAGCAACCTCCACGTTCCACAGAACGGTTCCGTTGTACGCGTCGACTCCATAGACACGATCGTTCCCCGGCACGAACAGGCGTCCATCGACATACAGTGGCGGCACCGTACGGTGATGGCGATCGAGCATCTGCTGCGGGCCCGGCTCGCCGAACCATTGCAAGGCCAGATCGCTGCCGACGCGATGGTCTTCGCTGCAGGAGGTATTTCCGATTCCCGCATAGATGTGCGTCCACTGACCTGCGTTGGCGAGCGGCCTTCGTCGGACGACCGCTTCGATCGCGTCATTAACCGGCGACTCGATGTCTTGCGAGTCCAGCGTACTGGCCCAGCTAGAAAGCTCGTCCGTTGGGCCGCGCTGCGGAGATCTTAGAACTATTGCCGTGCCGTCGCCCGGTCGTAACAGACGATAGACTTCGTCAGCGGAAGTGGTTGGCGTCAACGCCGCATTCCTGTCGCAAACCACTAAATTGAACAGCCCCGATGCATACGGCAGCCGCTGATGCGAGACGTGGTGTACCGCGACTCGACCATAGATGCCCGCAGTATCAAGACGAAGTCGAGCGGCATGGGCTTCCGCCTCACTCGAAACGGCACAGAGCACCTTCAATCGAGTTCGCTGAGCTAATTCAATAGCCATCTCGTCGAGTTGGTTTCCAATCAGCAAGCAGTAGCCAAGATCGACATTCGCCTGTTGGATAATGGCAGACACTCGTGTGGAAATCGCTGTTGTCTGTGTATTCGCATCGCCGTTTCGTAAGTTCCAAAGTCTCGGTTCTGCCGGTGCGTCGGACGTGAAGCGATAGATAAACCCTTGATTGGTACTGACGAGTAGCGAGTTACCGGCAACGGCCAGCGAGTAGGCGGCACCCGTCACCTCGGCGGACCAGAGCATTTGGTCAGTGTCGTCAAACGCGGCGACTTTGCCTTCCCCGCCGACGAAACGGATGTTGTCGGCCCGGATCTGAGCCAGCGGGAACTCGTCCAGCGGATTCCCTGTCGCGTCGATCTTGATCTTTACCGTTTGTGAATTACTCGCCAGCCTGGTTTCTGGTGCCCGGCCTTGGGCCACCATCATGCTGCCGCCGCGTCGTTGCATGTATCCTTGCGGCGAGAAATCGATCTTGCCCTTCGCTAATTCGCTGCCTGTGTTCGCGTCGAGCAAGTATTGATAAGTACCTTGCAACGGAAACAAGCCAGCAGCGAACCGCGCTCGTCCAGCATCAATCAGAACTCCAGTTCGAATTGGCAAGAGCGATACGATGCGGCCGTTACCAGGAAGCCGCCGATCGCTCTCGCTGACGACGTACCGCCAAACGAGTTTTCCATCACTCGCATTCAAGCAATAGGCCATTCCATCATCCGCGCCAAAGTAGATGTTGCCATTGGCCACGGTTGGTGCCAAACGCACCGGACCCTCGGCGAAGTAAGACCACAGCTGCTTGCCAGTTGCCAAATCGATCGCAAAGACCTGGTCCTCGGACGACGACCCAAAGTAGACGCGTGTGCCATCGGAAACGACGTGAAAGGCACGATCGTAGGTCACGCGAGCCGGTAGCGACTGCTTGTTATGCCAGAAGTCTTGGTTCGCCGGAGGCGGCCAAGATGGCGAGGGAGCAACACGGGTTCGATACTCCCAAGATTTATGAAGAGGCAACGCGACCTTCTCGCGAGTCACTCCGGAGCGTCCGTTGTCGTGCATGTAGGTCGGCCAGGCTGTCACTTCTTCGACGATCCCTTCCGCTGCGGGAAAGCGGTGCTTGTCCGTTTCGAATCGCTGCTTTACTTCCTCGACCGAAACGGCTCGATCATAGATGCTGACCTCCGCCAACTTCCCCGACATCGGATAGAGTTCGTCGTCGTCACGATAGGCCCCCATCTCGAACCACGTTTTCGGCGGGTAAAGTATGTCGCCCGATTGTTCGGTT
Organism: Planctomycetota bacterium; assembly: GCA_963204995.1. Classification (GTDB taxonomy): domain Bacteria; phylum Planctomycetota; class Planctomycetia; order Pirellulales; family Pirellulaceae. The sequence continues at coordinate 3,425 of CAUJKL010000857.1, forward strand.
GAAGTCGTGACGAGTTTGCCATCGACGAATAACCGCATGGTCGTCCCATCGTAAGTGCCGACGAGGTGATACCAGGCTCCGAGTACAAAATCCTCTTTTGCGGTGAGGTAGGTCAGCCGCTTCTTGTCGACGCTAGCCACTGCCAGGCAGAAACTCGCGTTTCGATAACCCAGCAGCCAGCCACGCTCAAATTCGCCGTTGTCTTGAATTGCCCCGACAATCCCGCCCCATTCCTGGAGGTGATCGATGGTGACCCAGACCTCAACGCTACAGTCTCGTGTGGGCAAGCGAGAATCGGCGATTTCGACCGGCGTGAAAATGTGGTTTGATCGTCCGTCGAATTGAATCGCTGGCGGCACATCGAGCAGCTTAACGTCGCCGACGATCTGGCCTTCGAACCCACCAGAGGCAGGCGTGACTTGTTGTCCCTGAACATGAACAGCATCAAAGATCCACCGATGAAGCGGTGTTGGTTCCTCGGCACGAGCCATCGCCGCGCACGGTGCCAGCAACAGTGAGATAATGATTGCTACTCGTGCCATTTCGCTCAGATCGCTTTCTTACGACAGAATTTCGTGAATCACATGCCCATGAACATCGGTTAGCCGCATGTCCCGGCCACTGAAGCGGAACGTCTGTCGTTCGTGATCGACACCGCACAGATGCAGCATTGTGGCGTGCAGGTCGTGGATCTCCAAGCGATTTTCGATCGCTTTGTACCCGAACTCGTCGGTCGCCCCGTAAATCGTGCCGCCTTTCACTCCACCTCCCGCCATCCAGAGACTGAAGCCAAAGGGATTGTGATCGCGACCGTTCGTACCTTGCGCGAACGGCGTGCGTCCGAATTCGCCGCTCCACACGATCAGCGTATCTTTGAGTAATCCTCGCTGCTTGAGATCCTGCAACAGACCAGCGATCGGTTGATCCACAGCCGCCGCGTTGTTTTCGTGGCCGCCCTTCAGGTTATTGTGCTGATCCCAACGATCATGTCCGACGGAAGGGCAAGTCAATTCGATGAAACGCACGCCGCGTTCGACGAGCCGTCTCGCGAGCAAGCATTGGCGTCCGAACGTTGCGGTTCCGTCTGTTTTGGCGTTGAAGCCGTACATCTCGCGAGTCGCCTCCGTTTCGTCAGAGAGGTCCGACAGACTGGGCACCGCGACTTGCATGCGATAGGCCAGTTCGTAGTTCGCGATGGCCGACTCCAGTTGATCGACGTGCCCAACGCGGTCGAGAACGCCCCCATCGAGTCGGTTAAGCAACGCCAGCTTGTTACGCTGCAACAGATCACTGGCCTCGGTGCGGCGGATGTTCGCGACCGGAGGATCGTTGCTGTTAAAGATCGAACCTTGGTAGCTGGCCGGCAGAAAACCGCTATTGAAGCAATCGAGTCCGCCGGGGGGGATCAATCCGCCGTTCAGCACGATGAAGCCCGGCAAGTCTTGGCATTCTGATCCCAGGCCGTACCCGAACCAGGCTCCCATGCTCGGTCGCCCTTGCAAGCCGCTGCCGGTATGCAGGAAGTAGTTTGCATTCGTGTGTTCGGAAAAGGCTGACGTCATCGAACGAATGACTGCCAGCTCATCGACGTGTTTCGCAATCTGAGGGAACAATTCGCTGACAGGCGTGCCGGATTCGCCATGTTGCGAGAACTTCCACGGACTGCCCAGCGTGTTACCGTTGTTATTGAACTGTGTCGGCTCCATCTTCATCGCGAACGGTTTGCCGTCTTGCTCGGTCAACAGCGGTTTGGGATCCCAAGTATCGACCTGTGACGGCCCACCATCCATATACAGATAGATGACGCTTTTGCAGCGGGGCGGAAAGTGTGTGGGACGCGGGCGGAATGGGTTGAGTGAGTCGGGCTCGTCGGCTGCATTGGCGAAATTGCCGTAGTCACGATCGCCGAGCAAGGCTGCCAGGGCCACCGCACCGAACCCACATGATGTACGGCGCAGCATGTCGCGCCGAGTCACTGGTCGGGTGGCGTAGCGTCCACAATGTGTCGTCGTCATATTAAAATCCCGTTCGTTACAATCGCCGCCGATGTAGGCCGGATCGAGTCGTAGGCCGGACCAAGGCTTTGCGCAGTTCCGGCAAGGATTGAGCAGATGCCGGAACTGCGCAAAGCCTTGGTCCGGCCTACGTTTACTTCAAAAACACAAACTCCTTGACGTTCATCAACACATGGCACAAGTCGGCCCAGACTCTTTCGTCGTCTGCCACTTTATCACTAGGCAAGCCTAACGCCGCGGCTTGGTCGCGCAGGAAGGCCGTCGCCTCCGCAATCTCTTCGGAACTTGGCAGTC
>CAUJKL010000858.1 GCA_963204995.1 Planctomycetota bacterium
ATCGATCTTGCCTTTCGGAACTCCGAACTCAGCGGGCAGCAGCCCTGCGCCATCCGCAAACAGCTTCTCGTTGTACCATTTCGCATCGATGCCGCTTCCGGCAAATACCAGCAGCGCACCGCCGGCACGAACATAACCGAGCAGCGCGTCAACCTGATCGTCTTGCAAGCGAGGCACGTTGGCCAACACGACCACACGAAAACCAGCGAGGAGTTCTGGCTTCACTTTGTCAGCGGTCACGGTTTGAGTTTTTACAAGATCGGAGAGCTTGACTCGCGCGAAGGAATACGGCGTCAGCGCAACGGCCAAGAAATCCGTTTCGCCTTGCAAAGCCTGCGCACTGGGAGCGCCATCGACCAGCAGCACGTTGATTTCATCCCAAGCCGTCACAGCCGCAGAAATCCGGTTGTCCGTCACGAGCGGATCATTTACGACGACCTGCACTTCGATCACATGGGAACCGGACTTCTCGAAACTGCAAGGAAACAGGGTTTGCGTTGAGGTGTTGCCCGCGAGAGCAACTTGCGTCACCGATTGTTCGGCACCGTCGAGCTTCAACACGACGCGTGCGTTCTCCGTGGAGGTATCGCCGTAATTTCGCAGGTTAGCTCGGACTGCCAACTGTTGCCCAGCACCGAGTGGGCGGGAGGCAAATTCGAGCGATTCGAGCGACACGTTCCCGGTGACCTGGTCGCCGACTTGAAGCAACGTGAGTTCTGGCTTCACCGTCATGGCGTCGACTTGCTGACGAATCGCCTCAGCGGCGTTGCTAGTTGACGTCCAATCAGCCGGCTGAAAGTCGCTGATGACAATCAACTCCCGCCGCGCGTGTGACATTCCCGCCAACGTAGCCAAGCCCGCATCGAGCGCCTGCTGCATGTCGCTGGCACCGTAGCCTGCATGTAGCGTGCGGAGCCGGCGCACCACGGCTTCCGAGTCGAAAATCGGCTGGTCGAACAGTGGAACTGGACCGCCGCCCGTCCGAATCACAGCAACTTCGGACCCGCGACTTGTCGCCTCGACGATCGCACAAGCAGCGTCTAGCGCCTTTTCAAAATGCGAAATGCCTGCGCTCGTGGCATCCATCGAGTAACTCGTATCGAGCAAAATCACCAGCGATACGGGGGCGTCGCCGGCCAGCATACGAGACCCTGTGAGCACGGGCCGCGCGAGACACAAGGCCAGCAGCACGGGAATGGCACATCGCACGAGCAGCAAGATGAGCTGCTCCAAGCGAAATCGCTTGTGGTTCACCTTCACCACCGATTCCAACAGATGCATCGCGCCCCATTCCACTTGCCGAAACCGGCTGCGATTGAGGATGTGCAGGATCAGCGGAATCGAAAAGGCGAGTGCTCCCCAGACTAGCGCTTGGTTGAGAAAGCTCATGGCGACTTCCGCCTCACACCGAGATACGCGGCCAGCGCGTCGGCATAAGGCTGGTCCGTCGTCATCGGGACGAGCTTGATGCGGTGACGGCTGCAGCCAGCGGCCAGCTGCGTGCGAAACTGTTCGAGCTTCTCCAGATAGGCCCGGCGAATTTGCGCGGGGTCGACGAGATGTCGCCGGTTGGCAGTCTCTAACGAAGAGAATTGAGTCCACTGCCGAAAGGGGAAATCCAATTCGTCGGGATCCCAGATTTGAAAGATAATCATCTCGTGCTTGGCGTGGCGGAAGTGAGCGAGGGCCTTGAGCAACTGTTCCACGTCGCCGAACAGATCGGAAATGATGACCAACAAACCGCGTCGTTGGATTTTGGTGACCATTTCGTGAAAGACGCCACTCAGTTCCGTTTCCTGCTGCGGCTTGGTCTTCTCCAGTTGATCGATGATCGCCCGCAGATGTTTTGGCCGCGCGCGAGGCGGGATGTAGTTGCGAACTTTCGTGTCGAACGTTACCAACCCGACGCTGTCCTGCTGCTGAAGAAGCAGGTGAGCCAAACAGGCAGCGGTGCGAACGGCATACGTATGCTTGGTCAGACCGTTGCTGCGCGATCCTGAGTACCCCATCGAGCCGCTCGAATCCAACAGAATCGTGCAACGCAAGTTGGTTTCTTCTTCGTACTCGCGAATGAACAAGCGATCGGTCTTGCCGTACAGCTTCCAATCGATATCGCGGATCTCGTCGCCGGGCACATACTGGCGATGCTCCTTGAACTCGACGCTGAATCCTTTATGCGGCGACCGATGCAGCCCCGAGCAAAAGCCTTCGACAACCTGCTTGGCAAGCACTTGCAGGTTGACGAACTTGCCAATGTCCTGGGATGTCAGTACGTCGGAAATGTGAGCCATTGGAATCCGCGTGTCGCGCTAGAGCAACTGCTTCGAGGTGGCTGGAATCTCTTTCAGTAGGCGAGCGATCAGTTCGTCGACGCTGACGCCCTCCGCTTCGGCGTTGAACGTTGGGACGATGCGATGTCGCAGTACGGGGTAGGCCAAGGCCACGATGTCATCACGAGTGACGTGATGTCGACCGCGAATGATCGCGCGGGCTTTCGCTGCCAGCACGATTTGCTGACACGCTCGCGGGCCTGGCCCCCAATCGATCATCTCGCGGACCCAGGGTGCTGATCCCTCTTCCTTCGGTCGTGCGGAGCGTACGAGGTCCAACACAAAATGCTTGACGTGTTCGGGCAGCGGCACCAAACGCACTGTTCCCTGACACTCGATAATCTCTGCACCGGACACGACCGGACTGATCTCGGCGGACATCGTCGAGGTCGTACGATCGATGATCTCGCTTTCCTGATCGCGGCTGGGGTAGTCAACAATCACGTTGAACAGAAAGCGATCGCGTTGCGCTTCCGGCAGCGGATAAGTGCCTTCCTGTTCGATTGGATTCTGAGTGGCCAGTACAAAGAACGGCTCCTCCAGTCGATAAGTCGTGCCGCCGACGGTGACTTCGTGTTCTTGCATCGCTTCCAGCAAAGCCGCCTGCGTCTTCGGCGGCGTCCGATTGATCTCGTCGGCCAACAGCATCTGGGTGAAGATCGGTCCCTTCTCGAAAATCAGATCGCGATGGCCCGTATCGCGGTTCTCTTGAATGATGTCGGTGCCGGTGATGTCGGCTGGCATCAGGTCGGGAGTGAACTGAATGCGTTGAAACGACAAGTTCATCGATTGGGCCAGCGACCGCACCATCAGCGTCTTGGCCAGTCCCGGCACGCCTTCCAGAAGGCAATGTCCACGAGCCAGAATCGCGATCACCAGTTGTTCGACCACATCGTCCTGGCCGACGACGATCTTGCTGACTTGTTCACGGATCTTGCGACATGCTTCGACCAGTCGCTCGGCACGCCCTTGGTCGTCGAGCGACGCGGCGCGTAGTTGGTCCGTCATGGGGAACCTTTATGTGACGAGGTGGGGATTTTGGTGGATTGAGCGGCCCCCAAGTAGGGCAGCGGCGAGATACAAAGATTAACAGTGCAAGCGATCAAAGTCTAGCGTTGGCGTGGTGTCGAGACTGCAGGCCGAAGTCACCCGTGGCAATTAGTTCGGCGTAGTGGCAAAATACCGACAGCGAATCTCCACTCTACGAAAGGCTAACTACATGCACCGACAAATTGCGACTTGTCTTCTATCACTCGTTCTAGCTACTGCGACCGGAGTCGCGCGAAGCGAAGTGACGATCACTCCCGATGTTGTCTATGGGCACAAACTGGGACTCGCGATGACTTGTGATGTCTTCACGCCCACCGAAAACGCGAACGGTGCCGCCGTGTTGTTCATGGTTAGCGGCGGCTGGTATTCGAACTGGGCACCGCCGGAACAGACGCAGTACATGTTCCAGCCGTTGACCAACAAAGGTTTCACTGTCTTTGCGGTTCGCCACGGCAGCAGCCCCAAGTTCTCGATTCCCGAAGCCGTGGCCGACGTCCGCCGCAGCGTTCGCTTCATTCGCATGAACGCCGAGAAGTTCAAGATCGATCCAAATCGAATCGGCGTTTTCGGGATGAGCGCCGGTGGCCACTTATCGTTGATGCTCGGCACCGCATCGGACGAGGGAACCCCCGATTCGAAAGACCCTGTCGAGCGAGTGAGCGATCGCGTGAATGCAGTCGTCGCGTATGTGGCACCAACCGACTTGCGGATCATGGTGAAAGATGCTCCCGATCGATTACCGGCCTACGAACGCTTCCCCGCGCTGGATCTCGACATGAAGGACGCCGAGGCCGATTCACCGTTAGTCCATGTCACGCCAGATGACGCTCCCACGCTACTGTTAGCCGGCGACAAGGATGAACTGGTGCCAGTTCAACACAGCCGCAACATTCAATTGGCATTTGAAGCCGCAAAAGTGACCAGCAAGCTCACGGAGTTCAAGGGCGCGGGTCATGGCTTCCAAGGCGAAGACGCCAAGAAGGCGACCGAGGAAATGGTCGCTTGGTTCGAAACGCATCTTGCCGCCGATGGTGCGAAGTGAAAGCGAATCTTTCCGTTACAGCTTCTGAGGAAGCTTGCGGCGCATCGCAAGTGGTCGTCGCGGAAGCGGCGGGGATTTCGCAAGGTTATTTGTCGCAACTCGAACAGGACGAACGCGAGCCCGCGCTGCCCATCGCCGCCCGGCTCGCGCAAGCTCTGGGGATCGCGCTCGACGAATTGGTAAAGCCGACTTAGTTCAGGCATCAACGCGAGCCCTTAGAATTGCAAATAAATCTTCAACGGACTTCCCAGTCATCTGCAGGTAAAGCGAGCCTGCGCACAACTCCCATTCATCCTTCCAGCGCACCTCGCCATGTTCGCCAACCGTTGCTGAATCGAGCACGTCAGTATCGGTCAACGCCTAGAAAACACCTTTGCAAATCAAATCCGACACATCGACGTCGCCGATTGTCCCGTCATCGTATTCGAGTCGGAGTTTGTACGCTGCTTGAGGCACCACGTGTAGGAGTGTGAACAGCGTAAAGTCCCTGTGGGATTCGTACGGCGACTGATTCAGGCAAGTAACGGTTGGGGTAACCCGGCGGCGGCCAAGAACCGTGGATTTCAAAACTCGTCCGATCCGCCGCTCGAGTTTACCGCTTTGTCTGCTGCTCGTCTGGCAGCAATGGGCAGTGCCGAGGCCGATATCACCCCAACGATACCGAAAACGCTCGCGAGAAACATCGCTCCGATAATTGCAATCTCACGCTGCTCGCTTGGCAACACACCTACGACATCTTGATTGAGTGCTATCAGCACTGGTTTTCCGACGCCTGAGCTAAAGCCCACAAAAAAGCCAATGACAACGCACAATAAAATAACAATCGTCTGTGCAAGAGACGCTTTCAACTCCGCATTCAGAACAGTTTTCCATTGCTTCTTACGAACGGCTATGCAACTTGCAATTGCTGCTGCAAGTGCAGGCAATTCAACGACGCGAATTGAAGCAGGCAATCGCGAACTGATCGTAAGGGTAAGCGTAATGCCCGCTGCAGCCAGACCGATGGCTCCTGGCATCCATATCCGCGTAACAAGCCCCTGCGTCAAAAGAACGAAGTAGGCAACGGCGGCCAACAGCGTTGTCGAGAAAACCAGAATCAAGAGAAGAATTGCCATGGCAGCAAGCCATCGTGAGACGTACAGGATTGCAGCGATTGTGATCTCACGGGGAGCGAGGAGTGAAGTTTGATTTCAAGACCGACTGCGCCGAGGTCTCCCTGCATCCGATTGATGTTCTGCGGCTACAGCGGGGTTGGACGTGATCGAGGATGGATCTATCGCGTCATCGGAGTATCCAATTCCCACATATTTTAGGAGCCGCCAACCGACAATGCCACCGGCTACCAATCCGGCAAGAGCAGATACGATCAAGCCAAGTGGACCAGACCCTTTCCCATTGAAAATGGCTTCGAACCAAGCGAACTGAAACATCGCGAAGTAGAGCAGCACGAAACACGCAAACCCGCCCATGGCAAATGGAATGGTGAGGCTTGCCAAACAACGTTCACGAAATGAATGCGTGTGATCGACCAGCGGAATACACATCAGTGACGCCGACGCGGCGACAAATGATAGCATCCATTGGTGATTAAGAAACTGACGAAGCGCAATGTATCCGAGCGAGAGAAAGGCGATGACCATGACGGCAGAAACGGCGCGTTGTCGAAGGGTCACTGGAACAACAGGCGTTGGTACTGTCACGTCGGTGGATTCATCAATGCCAGATGGTGCTGTATACGGATTGATTGCCGGGTTGTCTCGCATCTATCGGCTTCGCTTTCCCGCAGAACGACACGCGTCACCCGGTACGCGCGAAAGATTTTCAACTTCAAAGCCGCCCGACTCGCGTACTCGGATGCACGCGATGGTTATCCGCCGGTGTGAATTACCATACACGCGAGTCATGGTTTTGAATTCACGCCACTCGTTTTCGCTGCTTGATGAGTTGCCTTATCTGAATTGCGTTGTTTCGTCCGTTTCCAAGTTTCGCTGAACACGCCGTTGGGATCGACCTGCTCGTATGTTCCCTCGCCAAAGACGATCCTGAACTTGAAAGACGTTCCGATGAGATCAACCGTGTCTTCTCCAGCAAACTCAACCTTCTCTTCCAAAAACGTTCCGTCGAAGTCGTACGTCCCGCCATGGACAAAGACGACCTTACCACTGTCTGGATCGGGTTGGACGAGAACCCAATGTGTATCGTTGTAGATCTTCATCCGCGTGTTAATGCCAGCGGCAGCACCTGCGTTCGAGCTAGCGATAGCGGAAGTTGCCATTCTCCATGTGCCGACGAGCGACTCGTTCCGCGGGCTGGCCGTGGCGGTGCCCTCGTCTGCGTTAGCGATAACGAAAAACGACGGACGTAAAGTTGCAGTCGCAATCAAGATCGCTGTGACGGCGAGAAAACAGTTGAAATGTCTCATGACGTGATCTCCGGAATTAGAGGCTACGGTTGAAAAGATTTTGAGTCGGATAACGCTTGAACTCACCGAGGACGCGCGGGAAACATTGATCTGGAGAAAAACGACGCCGCGTCCTTCGGTGCATTTCTTGGTTCTGGCTCTTTGTCTTCTTCGTGCTCGTACTCGTACTCAGCATCGCGGTACTCGTACTCGTCAGCAGCATTGTACTCCGTCGAAGATTCGG
>CAUJKL010000859.1 GCA_963204995.1 Planctomycetota bacterium
GAATTCGTGGGAGCACATCGTCTGGCCCCACGAATTCAGGACGACCACGAATTGGATTTTGATATCACTTTATTTTCCCACTACCTCATCGAGAATCCGCTGAATCCCAGAGTTTTCGGTTTCTGGATCAGGAGTTCTGAGACTGGGTTGCGACCTCTCGCTTCCCATTTCCTGCCCTTTCCCCCGCGCCACAGAAAGCCATCGCTCTCCAAAGGCATCGCTGACGGACGCGAGCAATATTCATTCCGGGAACGGTTGCCGTGTGATATTGGTGCGACGAGTTCTCTGGTGTGCTGGCGTCGTCGGTAAACGCCACTCGAAGTCGTCCCCCATCCGTGAACTGGTTTCGATTGGCCTTCTACATCTCGAAACGCTGGCCACATCGCAACACTTGAAAGGGCTGCCCGATTCGTCGGCATGTAAAGATAAACTCGTCCGGCGGCTCCGTGTTGAATTCGAACATGTCGTAATGACATGGGATGACCATTCGAGCGCCGATGTCTTTGCCCAACTGTGCTGCTTCTCGGCCCCAAAGGTTTCCGGCGACTCGGCGCTCCGGGGCTCGGCCGTTGATTGGCAAGAGGGCGATGTCGATGGCCCAGTTTCTTAGCCGGTCGACCATCCCTTCGTATAGCATCGTGTCGCCGCTGTGGTAGATCGTCCAGTCGCCGAACTCGACGACATAGCCCAGGAATCGGCAGCGGCCTTGTTCGTCTCGCTCGACCGTTTCGTGAGCGGCGGGAACCGCGTGGATACGAAAGCCTCCGACTTCACAGGCTCCGCCATCGTCGAGTGGGTGAAGCCGTTCGTAGACTTGCGAAGTTTTGGAAACTTCAGAAGTCGGTGGCGAAAGGCGTTGAGCGACGAAGTCCAGATTCGCCGCAGGTACAACGACCGTAGCGTTCGGATTCGCCGCTAACAACGGAATCAAAGTCTCGCCATCTAAATGATCGGTGTGATTATGGCTGGACGTGACGGCATCGATGAAGTCCAGTCGTCGTGGATCGATTGCCAGTTCCGTCATGCGGACGTGCGGCTTGTCGGTTGTCGCGTACTTCGTTGTCAGCGAGTCCGAAAGATACGGATCGAACAGCAAGTGTCGCTTGTTCCATTGCACGAGAAAGCCACTTTGTCCCAGCCACCAGAGCCTTACGCGATCGTTGCTTGTGTTCGCCTCATGGATGTCGGCCAACAACGCGTCGTGCGACAAAGCGGGAACGATCATACGCCAAGTTCCTCGCGAACTCGCCGCACACCGGCGACCATGTTGGCGAGTTTCTGCTTGGCGGCCCAGCGTGCGGTCTGGCTCAAGCCACAATCGGGAGCGAAGGACAATCGCTCGGCGGGCGCGTGCTGCAAACACTGACGAACCCGGGCGGCGATGTCATCGGCGGTTTCGATGTAGTAGCTTTTCACATCGATGATACCGACGGCGACGTCTCGTTTTTGTGCGATCCGTTCGATGATCGCGAGTTCTGAGTATTCACGACTGGCCATCTCGACGTGAATCTCGTCGACATCGAAATCCAGGAAGTCGGGAAACATGGGAGCGTACTGCCGCAAACCAACCGCATGGCCTTTGAAGTTGCCGAAACACAGATGCGTCGACAGCCGACACTGGCCCACGATCGGCTCGACCGTGCGATTGAAGATGTCGACAAATCGCCGACGGTCTTCTTTGTGTGCGTAGCAACTCATCGAGGGCTCATCGACAGTCAACTCCGTACAGCCCGCCGCGATCAGCGCAGACAACTCGTCACGCACGATCGGCAGCAATGCTTCCGTCACCGCGTACCGGTCTTTATACTGGCCATTCGGCAGCAACCGCCCGCTTAACGTATACGGGCCAGGCACGCTCGCCTTGAGAGTTGGTCCGGTTGGAGCAAGTCGCTTCAGCCGCTCGAATTCTTCCACCGCGCCGAGTCCTCGCGGTGCCTGCAACTCGCCCAAGATACGATGCTTGCCGCGTTGATCGTGAGCGGGCGGCCCGAATTGTCGCGGTGTGCGAGATTCGAGTTCGATGCCTTCGATAAAGCCGTAAAACGAGAGATTGAAGTCGAAGCGAGTTTGCTCACCGTCGGTGATCACATCTAGCCCCGCCGCAAGCTGATCATGCACGGCGACGACGACGGCATCATCTTGCATCTCTGCAATGTCATCGGCTCCGAAAGCGTTAAGGTTCTGGCTCGCAAATTCCAGCCAGCCAGGAAATGGATAACTGCCGATCACAGTGGTGCGTAACGGGCGTGGTTGCATGGAGATTTCACTTAATATTTTGCTGGTAGTTACGTAACGTCCACATTCTAACAGGAAAAGTTATATGGCACATTTCGCTTGCAGCTCACTATAATGAGGTCGCCGTTACTTTGACACATACTTAACTAGTTAACCGCGACCAGACGTTCGCCCGCTAGAGACTTTTATGAGTACTGCAACGCCAACCATGACGACACGGGAAATGCTTGCTCTGCCCGACGACGGCATGGAGCGAGAACTGATTCGAGGGGAGTTGAGGGAGCGAGAAATGACCCGGCGAAATCGACTGCATGCGGCAACTGAATCGCAAGTCGTGTACAGTTTGAAGAATTGGTTAGCTCATCAAACGGATTTTGAAGCCGATGTCCTCTCCGGCGAGGCCGGCAGCATCTTGCAGCAGGATCCGGACACGACCGTTGGGATCGATGTGGCCTTGTTTTCGCTCGAAGTGTTGCGGCGACAGACCGACGAAACGCGGATGGTTCTCGGTGTGCCCATCCTGGCGGTGGAGATCCTATCGCCGCACGACAAGCACGAAGAAATCGGCGAGAAGATCGTCGAGTATCTCCGCACTGGCGTAAAGCTTGTCTGGGAAGTCGATCCAGATTTCCAGACCGTTCGCGTCTATCGACCGGATCACGAACCCGTGATGTTCAATCGCAAGCAGAAACTGACCGCCGCAGATGTGTTGCCAGGTTTTGAAGTTACTGTTGCGGACTTGTTTCCGAATTGGTCGCCGAAAGAATCTTGATGCGAGGCGGCACGTCCGTTCACGAACCGCGTGGACCGGCGGTTCCTAGCAATTTCGCCACGCGACGGCCATGTTCGTCATAAGCCGCCTCGAACAACTCTGTCGCTCGCTCTCGTCCAACAACGGCCCCAGAGGTCAACACCTGGGGCGGCTGTCCGGCATCGGTCAATCGCTTGGCGACCTCGGCCTTGATGGCGTTGGCCAGCATGCAGCCACCGATGGTCGAGCCAGGCGCGACGGGTGTGTCGAGCCCCGGGACCGTCACCATCGCGTCACCGATGGGCGCTCCCGTGTCGAGCACCAGATCCGCACAATCGGACAGTTTGAGGCCGTCCGCGTGATTCGTGGTGCTGGCGTCGCTGTGTTGCCGACTGATGATGGCCACGACCTTCATGCCTTGCTTCTGAAGCAGCTTCGCCATTTCGATGGGGACGACATTACAGCCGCTCGATGAAATCACGAGCGCACAATCGTCGGAAGACAAACCAAAGTTTCGCAAGATCCGAGCCGCCAAGCCCGGTGTGTTTTCGAGAAACATGGCTTGGCGTTGGCCGTTTGCGCCGACTACCAGGTTGTGGAATGTCATCGACAACTCCACGATCGGATTGAAACCGGGGAACGATCCGTAGCGAGGCCACATCTCTTCGACAACGATGCGGCTGTGACCTGCGCCGAACAGATGCACGACTCGCCCCGCTAAGATCGAAGCGGCAAACCAATCGGCGGCTTGTTCGATCGCCACTCGCTGCGCGCTCACGATGTCGACGAGCGTTCGGCAGCGATTGAGATAGTCTTCGGCTGGAGTCATTGGGTGGAGTTGTCCTCTTTTGGGTCTTCGATCGACTCGTTGTACTGCCCCTCGGTGACCGACCAGCCGCCATCGATGGCCAAGACTTGCCCGGTAACGAAACGCGATTCGTCCGACAAGAGGAACACGACCGCGTCGTCCAGATCTTGCGGAACGCCGACGCGTCCACCATCCAAGGGCTGTTTCGTTGCCACGTAACCGAGGATGTTCTTGTTCGACATGGCTCGTGCTGCCAAGGGTGTGTCGACAAGGGCGGGAGCCACGGCGTTGAAGCGAATGTCTTGTTTGGCGTAGTAGGCGGCTGCGGACTTGGTCAATCCGACCGCCGCGGCCTTCGTCGCGGCATAGGTATGGGTCGCGAAGTAGCGTGGTGAAGGCGAGTCAGCCAACACGGACGACATGTTGAGAATACTGCCGCCGTGGCCCAGTCGCAGAAAGTGTTGCGCCGCCGCCCGATTTGAGAAAAACAACGAATCGAGATTCAACTCGACCGTGAACCGCCAACCCTCATCCGAGATCTCGTGCAACGGTCCGTCACCCCGGGATCGACCGCTGCCTCCGGCCACGTGATACAGTCCGTGGAAGTCGCCGAACGCATCGATTGCACAGCGAATAGCGAAATCCGCCGTACCAGGACGCGTTGCATCGCCGACGTTGAACCGACAACGTGAGCCGAGTTCCCGTTGAACGGCCAGGCACTTGTCTTGATCGCGCCCCACGACCAGCACGCTGGCCCCCTGAGCCACAACGGCCCGTGCCGCCGAAAGGCCCAGCCCCGATGTGCCGCCAATGATGACGATCACTTTATCTTTGAGTCGTTGTCCATTCACTCCCCCATTCTCGAAGGGACGCGTTGGCCGTCAAGTGGCGCGAACGAACAATCGCGAGCAACTCGTACTGAAGCTCTTGCCAAGGGAACCAGAAACTTTCCTAGCACGCTTGTTCGGCCAGGACGAGTTGCTCGGGCTGGCGAAGATGTGCCGCTTCCTTTTCCTCGATTGCGGCCCGCAAAATGAGTTTTGTCACTTCCGGCGGGCAGTTGATCCGGATTGGGTCGAGACCTGAAACGCCTCGACTAACGTGTACCAAGGTCGGGGCTTCGTAGAACACGCCGCTGGCGTACTTCACCCCAAAGAGGCTCGGCGCGACGATCGGTCCGATCACAGGCAGTCGAATTTGACCGCCGTGCGTGTGACCTGCGAGCATAAGATCAAAGCCATTTCGCCG
>CAUJKL010000860.1 GCA_963204995.1 Planctomycetota bacterium
CGACGCTCCAGCGATGCGAGACTTCCTGTATCGAGATCGCGAGCATCTCGCGGTGTACTCGAAGGCGATGTTTGGGTTGGCCCTGCATAAGTTGGGCGACAATGAGAAACTCGCCATGATCGCTCGCAACATCGAGCAGTACCTCGTTCAAGACGCCGAGAACGAAACGGCTTACCTAAAACTCCCCGGAGACAATTACTGGTGGCATTGGTATGGCAGCGAGACGGAAGCGAATGCGTACTACTTGAAGCTGCTCACGCGAATTGATCCGCAAGGCATAGCGGCTCCACGACTGGTGAAGTATCTGCTGAATAACCGCAAGCACGCGACGTATTGGAGTTCGACACGCGACACCGCCGTGTGTGTGGAAGCCTTTGCGGAGTACATCCGAGCCAGTGGCGAATCCGCTCCCAATATGACCGTCGAAGTGTGGATCGACGGCGCGAAGCAACAGGAAGTCGCAATCACGAGCGACAACCTGTTTACGTTCGACAACAAATTCCTACTGACTGGCAAGGCGGTCATCGACGGCGAGCATGTGGTCGAATTGCGTCGGCGCGGCAAAGGCCCCGTTTACTTCAACGCTTACCTGACGAACTTCACCCTTGAAGATTACATCAAACGAGCCGGTCTGGAAGTGCGAGTCGACCGCAAGTTCTACAAGCTGGAACCGATCGACAAGCAGGCCGAAGTCGCGGGCAGCCGCGGGCAAGTGATCAAACAACAGGTCGAAAAGTACAATCGCATCCCGCTCGCCGATCTGGCGACGTTGAAGAGCGGAGACTTGGTCGAAGTCGAGTTGGAGATCGAAAGCAAGAACGACTACGAGTACGTGATCTTCGAGGACATGAAGGCCGCCGGTTTCGAGCCCGTGGACGTACGTAGCGGCTATACCAACAACGGACTTGGAGCTTATACGGAATTCCGCGACGATCGGGTTTCGTTCTTCCTGCGCCAGCTCGCGCGCGGCCGCAACAGCGTATCGTATCGTGTCCGCGCCGAGATCCCCGGCCGCTTCAGCGCGTTGCCCGCCAGAGCCTACGCGATGTACGCACCGGAACTGAAAGGCAATTCGGACGAGATTAAGTTGCAGATCGAAGATTGATCGTCGCAAAAGTAGGCCGGAACAAGCTTCGCAGTTCCGGCAGTTTGCGAACGGCTATCGAGGCGAGGCATTCGTACTAGCCTTCCCGCAGATTTTTTTTGCCGTCTCAAGAAGGCGTATTTCCACGAATCTCTTCCCGAAGTTCTGTGATTGCGGTATCCCAGTCGAGGAACTTCAGCTTTCCTTCTTCGACGAGTTGCCGACGCTCTTGTAAAACGTCACGGTGCCAAGCCGGCGATGGCAGTTCGGAAGGTTTTTTCGAGATGTCCGCCCAGAGCGTCCCCATCACTTCGAGAATCGGGAGCATGTCACGATCGAAGTTGACTTCTTCGCCTTTGACCACCGACGTCAGAAACACTCCCAGATTGACGGCAACGCTAGCGGCGTGGCAGTAGAGATGGTTACCCGTAGCACTCGGTCAACCAGTTGGTTCTCGAGTTAGTAGTCGCTCATTTCCCGTTCAAATCTTCAACAATCGTCGTGTCGCGGCAATGAGCAGTGTAGATCACGTGTGACTACGTCTCAATCTACTCGCCGAATCATCTGGACAGCCAACTAGCGTTTGGCTACTCTTCCGCCCTCTTCCGAGACAAGATTGTCTCACTAGACCACAATCATGGAGGCACCAGGATGCAACCCAACTTTTTCCAATGGATTCGTGATGGCGTGAAACAGTCCGTCTTACTCGGAGTTACCGACGCGGTGGACCAACTCGGCACGATTCCGCACAGCGAGAAGCTGAATGAACAGCTACGCGCGACACTCGCCTTCGATGACGATTCCGTGACGACGACCGCTCGTGTCGGCCAAGGAAGCAGTACTGGTCGCAAGCGACTTGGACGTTCGCTCAAGGACGCGTGAGCAGATTGTTCCACGCCCAACGAAATAGGTTCCGCGTGTCCGTGTAACGCGCGGGGCTTGATTTCGCACCAAGTACGACGATGATCAAGTCCTCGTCGCCACGACGACCGTAGGAAACAAGACACGCACCAGCCGCGTCCGTGGTGCCGGTCTTGAGGCCGAGATAGCCATCGACGCCAAGCAGCTGGTTGGTGTTTTTCCAGACGACGTGTCGCTCATAGCCCGTTGCGCCCAGCAGCGCACAGCCGCGTTGGTTGGTTCCGACATAACTGCGGAACGATTCGAGTTGCATCGCGGCATGGGCCAACTTGAGTAAATCGGCGGCGGAGGACTGGTGCCCGGGCTCCGTTAAGCCGTGCGGGTTTTTGTACGTCGAGTGACTCATCTCCAAGCGGCCAGCCGTGCGATTCATCTCCGCGACGAATCGAGCCAAGGCATCGTCGGACGAGTTGTCATCGGCTGGCTTAAAACGGTTCCCAAAATGTTCTGCTAAGGCGACGGAAGCATCGTTGCCAGAAGGCAGCAGCAGGCCGTACAGCAACTCGCCGACAGGCAACTGCTCGCCGGCGCGGATTCCGGCCGTCGAGCCTTTCGTTTCGTCGGCGACTGTCGAAAACGTGACCGTCTCGTCGAGTATCGCAGGCTCTTGCGAGGCCAGTGTGAGCACAATGTAAGCTGTCATGATCTTGGTCGTGCTGGCGATGTCGAGCGGCTGATCTTCCCTGTGACCCCACAACCGCTCGCCCGTCTTGCCATTGCCGACGATCCACGCTTCACAAGTCACGAACGGCGGTCCATCGAGCGCGTCGGCGGGAGACTTGACGATCGGCTCGGCATTGACGACTTCGGGCGAGGGCACGGGAGCATCTTCCATCCGCAACGGGCCGAGTGCCTTCCATGTCGCGCTCGCGACGGTTCCGGTTTCTTCCAACTTCTGCTCGCGCTGAAATTGCTTCACGACCGCTTCCGTCGCCGGACCAAAGTCTCCATCGACGTCCAATCCCGGAGACGGCAGGAGCCGCCCGTTCAACGTCCGCTGTAACGCCTCGACCAGTTCGCCTGCGGCACCTACGGCCAATTCAGTCGGCGCCGTGGGTTCAACACTTCCTGCATTTGGATTGAAGTGATCGAATGCCGCACGAGCAATCTTGGCAATCAGCACGTGGGCCGCATTGTCGTCTCGCCATGATTGATCTTTGTTGTCACTGGTCAGGACGCAAATGGCGAATGCAGTTTCCGGTCCTTCGATGATGCCCGCGTCGCAGCGGATGTTCGAGACAGCGCCGCCTTTGTGAGCGATCTTGGTTCCTGCTGGCAGCAGCGCGGCCAGCTTCGTCTTGTCGTCACAAGCTCGTAAGTCGCCGAGCATTTTGGCGGTGGAGTCTTCGGTGCCGAGCTGGCCTTTGTGCAGAAGTTCGTACAAGCGAATCGTCTCGGCTGCCGTTGTCGACCCCAATCCAAACTCGCGGCTCCGCTCCGGAAAGATCGACGTGTCGCGACGAAAGACTTTGGCGTGGATTTTGGTGTGCGGCATCTCTAAGCGTTCCATTGCGTCGGCGACGCTTTGCAATCCGATACGATCCAGGACAAGATTCGTGGCGGTGTTGTCCGAGTAGACAATCATCAAGCGGATAGCATCCCGCAGCGAGATCTGTGTTCCGGCAGAAAAATGCGGCGTCAAAATCCCCGAGCCTGGAACCTTATCGCTTTCTTCGAGCGTGATCATCTGTTGCAGATCGACTTTGCCCGCTTCTGCTTGGCGATAGGCTTCGACCATCACCGGAAACTTGATCAAGCTGGCCGTTGGCATCGGTGAATCCGCGTTGTGCAGAAACGCCTCGCCAGTCTTCAGGTTCTTAATCGCGACTGCCACCGTACCGTCGTGTACATCGATCAATGCACGGATTTGCGATTCCAGAGACGCCCCCCAGGCTGACGGAGCACAAAGGGAGAGCAGAACAGCTACGAAAGATGCCAGTGGTTTCACGGAATGCTCCCTGCGATCGCGAGATGTCAGTCGGGCTCGTAACACGAAGCCACGTTCCAATATGGTAGATGGCGGCCAACCAGAATGCGAGTTGGGATTGATGCGGTTGGTTTCGGGTGAATCGCGATCAGGAATAACGAGCTCAAACGTCGGGCCTAGAGATGGTCTTTCTCGTTCAGCCGTTTCCAAATCGTCATATGCCGCCGTGCCAGTTCGTGCTGGCCAAGATTATCGTAACACTTGGCCAGAGACTCATGCAGCAACTGGTTTTCTGGAAAGCTGAGCAGAGCATACTCAAGATCATCGAGTGCAACTTCCCAACGCTGGAGCTTGGTTAGAATCTGCCCGCGAGTCTCACGATAATCCGCGACATCGGGAGATTCTTCCAGAATGGTGTTCACCAAACGAAGCGCCAGTTCAAGGTCGCCGTTTGCTTGCGAGAGATGAAAGTAGGCGATATTGTTGGCGGCGTTGGTGAGCCGATGATCGAGCGAATAAGCGCGATTCATGTGAAACATCGCCTTTTCCGTTTTACCTCGTTGCCAAGCGCGAGCCCCCAGAACGAAGTGCGACAATGCGGGCTGTGTGCCCTCGCTCAAAGCATCGTATAACAGCTGGTCAACCGCCTCGTGTCCCTCTTCGACAAGACTGAAGTTGACCAATTCGTTGAGAACAGCCTCCGAGTCAGGATCCAGCGACAGCCCTTTCGCAAGATACTCGAGTAATTCATCCGCGGCGGCTCCTGCGCGCTTACGTTTGACAAACTGTGAGACCAGGGCAGATGCCAGCAGTTGGTTCCACGGTCCTTCCGCATCCAGTGCTTGACCTTGTCGCAGAATGGCTTCCGCGCCGGCAAAGTCATTCAGCCAAATGCGGATCTCCGCCCAGTTTTTTCGCGACAGGCGGTCATTTGGGCTATTGGCCACCGCTTGTTGCAAATGACGCTCGGCGAGTTTTGCCGCCTCGTTGGCGTCCTCGGATCGCCCCAGCGCCTTGTAGGCATAGAACAGATCATAGTAATACTCCGGTGACAACTTTGCGCAACTCACCAGTTGTTCTAACGCTTGATCTTGGAAGCCCATAAACCACAAGCAGTCCGCGAGACGTTTGGCGATCTGAGACTCTTCAGGAAGCAGCGTGTGAGCGTGTCGTAAGTGAGTGCTCATGGCGACGAGATGTTCGCCGGTCAGCGGCGACTGGGAGGAAATGTTTTCGGCGAGCCATAGATGGGCTCGTGCGAACCCGGCGCGTCCAACCGGTGCCAGCTCTTGCATGATCGCCAAGGCGCGTCGCTCGTCGCCACTCCGGGCAATCGCAACTGCCAGGTTGTACTCGACTTCGCGATTCGCTGGGTCGAGGTCCACCAACCGCTCTAGACAGTTGATGGCGAGCGAATAGTCGCCACTTGAAAATGCCTTTTTGGTGCCGGTTCGGTATTTTTCCGTGAGGTGCGACTCTTGAAACTCAAGTAGAGGCACCGCGACGACAACCGTCAGAAAAGTCAGCAGGGGGACCGAGCCCTTGAGAAGGTCGCTTCGCTTTCGGACTTTGCGATCGCCGAACTTGCCAGACACGCCCACTACCTTTCGCCAATACTACTAATGTGCCGTCGAGTCGCATGAAATATCGCGTTCGCTAGACTTGCATCATCATCCGCGAACGGTCCTGCACACTCCATGAAGACCTGCAACTGATAGCTCCGACTATCACTGTGAGCCACGGCGGGATGGCCGATGCCAAACAGCTGCTTCACGGCGGCAACAACGTTGGAGAACCGACGTTCGAACCGACGGATGAAACTTCCTGCAGGTACTTGAAAGGGACGTGAATCAGGATCGAACACCCCAAACACGACGAGAGCCTGTTCGCCTCGCCTTTTGCTGACGGACACTTCCACAAAGCCGCCAATTCCCGAGTCATAGGATTTAGTCGACCAATCCTGGAGAGTCCAACCTTGGCTTTGCAGACAGTCTCCCAGGTTATGCCAGCCTAGGAAAGGGCCGTCGATGGAGACATGGCAACGGCGTTCTTCTCTCTCGAACGACCACACCCGCGAGATGCTACCGTTACTATTACTGGCCGCTCTCTTCACTCGTTCGTAGCCCGTCTGTTGCCATCCAGCGAGGTGAACCGGAAGCAAATCAGCTCCGTCGCTCTCGAGTAGGCGAATCGAAGTTAGTTCACCAGCATCAATCGACCCGCCCGAGACAAACGAGATGAATTGAATTAGCACGAGAACGGAGAAGCAGACCGCAGCCATCGACAATGTCCGCGCTGGCAACGGGGCCAAGGCATCATGTTTTCTCGCCCGCTTCTTCTGGCGGCGGCGCTTGGTTCCAGAGGGAGGCCAGACGTACGCGAAAAAACGTTCCGTACCCGCGATGAGTCCGAGGCAACCGAGAAACACGAACATCCCAAGGATGGAATGGGGAAGCCCTCGATCAACGGGTATGCCAAAGGAATCGACTAGCACAACGACCAACACCACTCGACCGACGTTCGCCACGACGACCCAAAAGAATGCGCTGACTAAGACCAAGATCGAGCGGACGGGGCCGGTCTTGGTGAGAATCAGGTACAGCCCGGTGAAGAACAAGGACGAAAACAGCGAGTGGAT
>CAUJKL010000861.1 GCA_963204995.1 Planctomycetota bacterium
GTGTCCGCTTCAATTGCAACAAGTGCCACGACCATCCCTTCGAGCGTTGGACCCAGGATCAGTACTACGAGACGGCCGCTTACTTTGCTCGCGTGAGCTTGAAAGCCGATCCGGCAGGTGGCGACAAGAAGATTGGCGGAACAGCCGTCGAAGGTGCCAAGCCGTTCTACGAAATCGTCTTCGACAACGACAAGGGCGAAGTGATTCACGATCGAACGGGACAACAAGCACCTCCCGAATTCCCGTACGATTGCAACTATACCGCTCCAGAAAACGCCTCTCGCCGCCAGCAACTGGCCGCGTGGATCACGTCCCCGGACAACCAGTATTTTGCCAAGAGCTACGTCAATCGGCTGTGGGGCTACCTGTTTGGGATCGGAATTATGGAGCCGATCGATGATATTCGCGCGGGCAATCCGCCGACCAATCCCGAACTCTTGGATTACCTTACGCAAGAGTTCATCAAGAGCGAGTTCAATGTTCGCCATGTGATTAGCTTGATCGTTAAGTCGCGGACATATCAGCTCGCGCTGGCAACGAATCGCTGGAACGAAGACGATACGGTGAACTACTCGCACGCCATCGCTCGACGTTTGCCTGCGGAAGTGCTGTACGACGCAATCTATCGCGTCACGGGAACCGAAACCAAGATCCCCGGAGTTCCGCCGGGAACGCGGGCGGCGGCGATTCCTGATTCGGGCATTGAACTGGCCGATGGATTCCTCGCCAACCTGGGACGTCCTCCGCGCGAGAGCGCTTGTGAATGCGAACGAGTAAACGACCTCCAACTAGGCCCCGTCATGGCCTTGGTTGCCGGACCAACGGTCAGCGATGCGGTCGGTGATCCGAACAATGCCATTGCCAAACTCGTCGCGGAAGAATCGAACGACGCCCGACTCGTCAACGAGCTGTTCCTTCGTATCATCAATCGACCGGCCACGGCCGACGAGATTGCGGCGCTGATCGACTCCATGAACGCCATTGAAGGAGACCACGCAGCACTCACCCAGGCGTTGCAAGAGCGAGAAACTTGGTGGACCGAGAGGAAACCGCAGCTTGAGAAGGAGCGAGTCGACGCCATTGCCAAGGCCACAGCGGACCTGGATGCCTACCAAAAAGAAATCGCTCCTCGCATCGCCGAGGACGAAGCAAAACGCCAAGCGGGTATCGCGGCCGCTCAAGCGGAACTGAAGAAGTTCACCGACGAATTGCCCAAGCATGTCGCCGCTTGGGAAGAGGGGAACAAGAGCGATGTCGAATGGCACTTCCTCGAACCGAGCAGTCTCACGCCGCCGAACGGGATAACGTTGCAACGATTGGAAGATCGCTCGGTGCGAGCCACCGGCGCGGCGGACCAAGGCGAGTATACAGTCGTTGCGAACACTCAGCTGCAAGGCATCACCGGCATCCGCGTCGAGGCCATGACTGACGAAACGATCAAAGGCGGCGGGCCAGGTCTGCCAGAGAACGGAAATTTTGTCGTGACCGAATTCGAAGTGCAGGCCGCGCCAATCGCGAAACCAACGGAATTGAAGAAGGTTGATTTGCAGAATGCGAAGGCCGACTTCTTGCAAGATGGATTCGATGTCGCACTCACTGTGGATGGCAATGCCGCGAATCAGAACGGTTGGGCGATCGCGAACACCGGCGGGGTCGTTCACTGGGCGACCTACGAAACCAAAGCGGCGATCAGCCATGAAGGCGGCACGCAGTTCAAGATCGTGATCCACCAGAACCACGAAGCGAAAGGACATCTGCTCGGACGGTTCCGTATCTCAGTCGCCACGGACAAGGCTATCGGATTGAGCTTGCCGGAGAGTCTCAAGTCGGTGGTCTCGACGCCCGCCGAGCAACGCGTCCAGGCACAGACGAATCTCCTGACGGCATACTTCGACAAGACGGATCGCACTTTACTGGCAAAACGTACGGCAATCGGCGAAGCCAGCAAGCCGCTGCCCGAAGACCCCGGCGTGACGAAACTGAAGGCCACCCTCCAGTTTGTTAGCGCTGCGGTCCCGGACGACTCACCGTTGCTGAGGCTCCGATCGGACGTTGAATTCAGTAAGCAGCAGGTTGCCAACAAACGACTTACGGCGGCTCAGGACTTGACCTGGGCGCTGATAAATAACCCCGCGTTTCTGTTTAATCGGTAGCGAGAGCGATCAGCGGTCAGCCATGAAGAACTTTCGAGACTTGAAAGTTTGGGAGAAAGCTCATAAGTTGACGCTGGATGTGTACCGATCAACAAAAGAGTTTCCTAAAGAAGAGCAGTATGGAATCACCGGTCAGATCCGCAGAGCATCCGCTTCTATACCCGCGAACATTGCCGAAGGGTGTGGTCGAGGAAGCGATGCCGACATGGCCAGATTCGTACAAATAGCATTGGGATCAGCGAGCGAGGTCGAGTACCATGCTCTTCTCGCTCACGACCTGACACTCCTTGATGATACGAACTATCGACTCATTAACGAGCAAGTGTGTGAAGTTAAACGAATGCTTGCCTCATTACTCAGAAAGCTGAGAGCCGAAAGCTAATCGCTGACCGCTCTCCCGAAGGAGACCACCATGCTCAGGATCGAAGGCCCGTCCGGTAAGGATCTTTGCGACAAGGAACTTGGCGTTAGCCGTCGCGACGTGCTTCGCGTCGGTGGATCAGGCGTGCTTGGACTGACGCTTGGCTCGATGCTCAAGTTGCAAGCCGCTTCCGCTAACTCCGAGGCTCTCGGTGGCGCGGGATGGGGCAAGGCCAAGAGTGTCATCATGGTCTATCTGCAAGGTGGGCCGAGCCATCTCGATTTGTGGGACCCCAAAGAAAATGTCCCGGACAACGTGAAGAGTATCTTCGGCAACATCTCGACCAAGCTGCCTGGTGTTCAGTACACCGAGAATCTGCCAAAGCTCTCGCAGATCAACGACAAGTTCACAATGATCCGTTCGATGAGCTACACACCGAATGGTTTGTTCAATCATACGGCCGCGATCTATCAGATGATGACCGGTTATACGACCGACAAGGTCAGTCCTTCCGGTCAGCTTGAACCGCCCAGCCCCAAGGATTTTCCGAACTACGGTTCGAATATCATCCGCTTGCGACCTCCGACCGAGCCGATGTTGCCGTTCGTGATGCTGCCACGTCCGTTGCAAGAGAGCAATGTGGTCGGCAAGGGCGGGACCGCTGGCTTCCTTGGCAAGGCCTATGATCCGTATTATCTCTACCCGGCTGGTGACGACTTGGATATGGAGAAGATGACGCGGATCAAGATCGACGATTTGCAACTTCGTCCAGAAGTTTTCGCCACACGGCTAAACCGGCGCGCGAAGCTCCGCGATCTAATCAGTCAAGGCATGCCGACCGTCGACAAGGCGGTCGAGTCGTACAACTTGGATGGCTACTATGACAAGGCGTTGAACTTGATCGTCTCCGGTCGGGCACGTGAAGCGTTCGACTATCAATCCGAATCGCATGCGACTCGCGAGTTGTACGGACGCAATACCTTCGGCGACAGTTGCTTGCTCGCGCGTCGCTTGGTTGAAGCGGGCACGCGTGTTGTCGAAGTTATTTGGCCCAAGGTCGCGAACTCGGACAATCATTCGTGGGACCATCACACGGGTCTATCCACGCGCATGAAGAACCAATCCGGTCCGATGCTCGACGCCGGTCTTTCGGGCCTGATTATCGATCTCGACCAACGAGGCATGTTGGACGAAACGCTCGTGATTGCCGTCGGTGAATTCGGTCGCAGCCCGCAACGTGGCGTCAGCACATCCGGCAACAGCAACACCGATGACGGACGCGATCACTGGCCGTACTGCTACACATCCGTGGTCGCTGGTGCGGGCATCGCGCGCGGCCAAGTCTACGGTAAGTCCGACAAGACCGCATCCGCACCGTTGGAAGATCCGGTTCATCCCGGCCAGCTCTTGGCCACGATCTATCACAGCTTCGGCATCGATCCCGAAACGATCGTCTATAACCACTTGAAGCAACCACGCGAGTTGGTGAAGGCTCAGGCGGTTAGTGGGCTGTTTGCATAGCCGGAAAGCCGATATACGTCCAAACGACTCAACGTCGCCAGAGCCTTATGTTCTGGCGACGTTTTTTGTGCAGTTGATCGTAATCGTTACTGTGCCGGGTACGGGGTGCCACTGCTGGCTTGCCCAGCAGTGGGTAACGGCTAGTGCTTCAGCACTGCTGGACAAGCCAGCAGTGGCACC
>CAUJKL010000862.1 GCA_963204995.1 Planctomycetota bacterium
CCCCGCGCACCATGAAGGCGGGGTTACAAGATGCAATCTACAGAGGCGGGGTAAGAAGCGGGATAGCGGCGGGGTCAAGTCGAGTCAAATAACTCGACTCGCGCGCCGATTAAGCGGGCTGGTTAATCTAAGCCCTAGGAACTGTCCCGATTCGTCGAAGGCCGTGAAACTAAAGGTGTTGACGCCGGGCTGAATCTCGACTTGGTTGAAGATGTTGCCGGACGTGTCGAGGAGGTCCACTGGCGTACCGTTGACTAGCACATGCGTAATCACTTGCCTGGCACCATCGGACAGTCGCGTCGAAAACGCATTTCCAGTGAGGAGGACGGTCGTGCCAGCAAGCGCTTCGCTACTTGGAGTAGATACGTTGACGCCAACCTCAAAGTTGCCAAATCCACCGCCGAGCGGAGGAATCAGGCGAGCGATTTGATCCGATTGTGTGATGAGCAGTGTGCCGTCGGGTGCTACCGAGACAAAGTCGCCACGACTTGCGTTTGGTCCGCCGGCAATTTGTATTTGTTCCTTGGTGACGAGATCGATTTCCCACACGCCGGCGGTGTTTGTGTTGCCGTATATTTTCCCTGCCAATGAGCCGGTCCCGAGCGCCGTACCATCAACCCTGCCGGGAATAGGGCCGGAATCAAAAACCAACGCTTTGGTGGCAATGTCATAGCCGAGAATGCGTGAGTTGGTTAAATCAGCGCCGTAGAGAATGCGTCCGTCTGTGGAAAGTCCGTCGAAACCGACTGACAGGAATTGCGTCTTGGACTTATCAATGGGATCAATATCCCACACGATTCCGGCGGCAAAAGCTGCCACGAACAAGTGTTGATGCCCGTCTGGATCGCGAATTGGACTGGCAGCGATACCAACGATATTACCTCCGAGATCGGCCGCGATTTCTTGAGCAACTGTTCCATCGGAGTTGAGTTCAAGTACCCGGCCATTACCGTCGCGTGTTGTAATGTAGAGCTTGCCGTTTGCTGTTTCGAGATCGATGGCAACTCTGTTTCCAAATGCACTTAACCGAGTGGCGTTCGCTACGCTTTGGCCATCCACGTCATCACTAAAGTGCCAGAGATTGCCTGGGTAATCGGTGACGACAACGCCACCGGTGTCTGGGAATGCAATCCCTAACGGTCCGATACCGTCAATGGTCGGAAAGCCCGACGCAAATGTTGAGATTTCAAACCCGCGTTCGAGAGCAGCGTCGGTCAAGGTGAGATTGCTTGGAAACAGCGTCGCATTGCTAACACGTAAGCCAAGTGGTGACGAAGAGATAACAGATGTTGATACGGATGCGTCAACGGATGCCATGAAGCGGGAAACTTCGAGATCATTGCGAGCACTCGATGATTGAGCCGCCAATGTCGCGATCGTGCTTGTGTTCGTTCCACCTGGTAACGTGGCTGTCAGGTCACTCGATATCGTTTCAACTCCAGTGATACGCACCGTCGTTCGCGTGTCGCTGTCATTATTCGCCAATCGGAAAATCAACTTGGCATCCGTTCCAACCGGGATTCCATTCAAGCCGATCGTAACCGTATTACCATTCACCTGAACCCCACTGCCTGTCGCGGCTACCAAGCCTTCCGTGATATTGAAAAAGGCATCACGCCCGCCCGCAATCGTCTTGATGAGCGAATTGCCATCTCGATCGACGAAGGCGATTT
The DNA here is from genome assembly GCA_963204995.1 of Planctomycetota bacterium. Classification (GTDB taxonomy): domain Bacteria; phylum Planctomycetota; class Planctomycetia; order Pirellulales; family Pirellulaceae. The sequence goes on from CAUJKL010000862.1 coordinate 1,674, forward strand.
CAAACGCGTCGTTGATGAAGTTTGGATCGGTGGTATCGAAATTGAGGTTGTCATAGGTGATTGCAATGGCGGACGGTGTGTTCGGAACCGTGAACTCACGCGAAAGCCCAACCACGAACGAATCGCCTTCGGTCAAGGTGGCCGCACAATTGCTACTGACGACCGTTCCCTTACCATTCTCTGTTCCGCCACTTTCCAAAACGGTCCAGCCTGTCAGCAAATCATCGATCCCAGTCGAGCAGCCGGACAGCGTTATTCGGAAAGTCTTAGAATCCGACAACGACGGAGTGCCATTGTCGGCGACGCGGATCGTGATCGGCACGATTGAATTCGCGAATGTCGAGTCGGGTGTCCAACTAAACTGGCCGGTGGCCGAATCGATGGTCGCGCCGGGCGGGGCGTTGGGGCCGAGGCTGAAGGTCAAGTTGTTCGCCGGGAGATCGGGATCGGCAGCGGTCGCCGGGAAGCTAATCAATGTTTCTAACGGAGCCACTCGATCGCCGATCAAACCCAAAACAGGTGGCAGATTCACTTCATTGACGGTGACACGAAAGCTCGTGTCGGCCATGTGCCCCTGTTCGTCCGTGACACGAACTCCCATGTCAAACTGACCGGGGCCTTGCGATTCGGAAGGTGTCCAGCGGAACTCGCCGGTCTGCGAGTCGATCACCGCACCTGCCGGTGCCGCGACCAAGCTGAACGTCAACGCATCATTCGGTAGATCCGCATCGGTGGCGGATACGTTGAACACGAGCGAGGTGAGTTCGTCCACCGACTTGTCGGAGATCGCGTCCAGCGTGGGGGCAGTGAATCCGTCGACGGGATCGCCGATCCGGATGTCAATGATGGCATCGTCGTAACCGCGATCGCCGACGAGCGGCAGACCGGGCCACACCGATTGATGTTCCTCCCAACCAATTCGCATCGACTGCGAGGAAAGCGAAGTGACGCGCAGGTACTCGCTTGGCAATCGTTCCGGCACCTGCGACTGCAAAACGTAGATGCCCAAGCGAGAGCCGCCGGCAAAGGCCATGCTGGTGGCGGATTGTTGCACAGCGACGTTAGCGCGGCTGGCCAGCGTCTGATGACCGACGCTGGCGAGTAAGGTTCTCGCGTAGTCGGCATGCGAACGCGGCACACCCGCGACATCACCCGCCGCGTTGTCCATCACAAAGAAACCAACTTCGCGGAGTTGATTGGAGGTAACGGACTGCACGATTTCCAACGAGACGAATTGCGACGAATTGCCTGGCAACTGAGCCACGGGAACGCTCACAAAGCCGGTGGTGTCGATTGGCTCGCTGACACTTTCGGCATGGGCATTGAGTTCATTGATCACCAAGAGTGCGTCGATCGGGGAAACAAGTGTGTCCCCGTTGGTATCGGGATAGGATTTCTGGCCCTCGGCTTCGGCAGCAGGTCCGCTAACTCGGTCCAGGTGCGACGACAAGTGATTGATGACTAACAACGCATCCAGCGGCGAAACATGACGATCGGCGTCTACGTCGAAGTGGTTGTCGGGATTCTGTAGATCCGACACGAGCATCTGTCGCTCTTCCAAAACTTCAAAGAGACGAAGGCGTTTGCGACGTTTGCGAAATCGATTTGTGCGAAGCATGAGAACCACCCGACCGCAGGGAAGAAAGTTAGCGGATTGAATGGTAATTGAAGGGCTACTCGCAAGCAAACGTCAGGCAGTACTCATTCGGGCAACTGTGAGAGCATCCCAGCCGTGGATGCTCAGTTTTTCTCGCGCGCGAAGAATTGATCGAGCGTGTCGAGCGGTTGTTGTGGGTGCTTGCCTTCTAAGAGCGACGCCCAAGCTGAATCCACGTTGTTCTTCTGCTTGGTCGTCAGCTTCCACGACATCGGAATGCCGAGAGATGTGTTGGGTGAGTGGAAATCAATCATGACCGAAAACACTTCTACTTCGGTCGCTTGACGAACTTCTTCTTTGACATGCTCCTCGACCGTTCGGGTAATCTCCGATACGCGCGCCGAGTTATCGCGGGACATCGCCTGCATCCGCGCCATGTCGGCCGGTGACAGGTCGGCATCGAAATTCGGATCTGGCTGTGCAGCGCTTGGGCTCGCTCCATCGCCCACGACATCCGCCACGGCGATCACCTTTTTCAGTTCCGCCTCGCGTGCTTGAACTTCCGTGCGAGATTGCGTGACGTTCTGCAACAAACCGACTTCCAAATCACCTCGTTCCGTCTGCGACGCGGATCTCACCGTCATCATCGCGTCGAGTGGACCGATGAGCGCGGTGCGCCAACCAGAGGCTGAACCAGCGACCTTGCCGGAGGCCTGACCGACGTTGGTGGGAAAGGCTTGAATCCGCAACAACAAGACGCGATCGAACGGCCGCTCATTATTCTTCCTGCCTTTATAGTGATGCAGCAAGCGATTGATCCAGTCGACCGACGTCACGGCTCCTTCGTTGTCAACGTAGGCTCCATCCACGACGTGATACTTCGAGATCGCCGATTGTTTCGTGTGATCGCATTCGAATTCTGGAGGAATCGATGCCCGAGCGGCTGGCGTGACATACGGGAACGTGGCGGACAGCCGAGCCGCAGTCGAGACCTTCGGGCTCGCGTGCGGAAACTCTTTGAGCAGTTGAACTGCGGCGTCTGGCGCGGTGGGGTCATTCTCTCGACCGCGGTGCTTCTTCGGCGGACCGAGAACCGGCGAGATCTGCAGCCTCTGCCCACTCTCCATCAAGGTCGCGTTAAAGACGGGAACCGGCAGCTGGTTTTGCCGAATGGCCTTTCCCAAGTCGGCCAGGTTCAAATGGCCGCGATCGAGGTTATCGATGCTGGTCGACTTCATTCGCTGCTGCCAAACCTGCTCGATCGACCAACCACGATCGACGGTCGCGTCCACGACGAAGGGCAAGACGGTGCGTAAGGTGTCAGGGTAGGCAAGTCCCCATGCCGTCGCTTCGAGTGCTGAAGAGCGGGCCGCCTCTTGAATCTTCGGAATGGTGTCCAAAGTAAGTGCCTGTTCCAATTGGGTCGTGGGGTCGGGCGAGAGCGAGATCTCCGTTCGGTTCGCCAGATAGAACATCGTCCCGACACTTCCGCCCGAGACGCTACTGATCAACCCGATCGACTTGGAGAATCCATTGCCGTATACGCCGTGCAATCCGACAAGGACTTGTGCCGTCCAGGCCGACGCTTGAATGCCGCCCCCCGAGGCGTCGACCACGACCAGCGTCCGCATACCGTCCGGCCCTTCCGGGAAAGTCCAATCGTCGAACACTTCGGTCAAGTCGGGCGGATGATACGAATTGGCATCGTCGGGCGTGAGATTCAACTCGTAATAGTGATCCGTTCCGAATGCGGTGTACAAGACCAGCACCGCACTGAGGATCAGAAGTGGCACGGGGATCCGATAACGGTCCCAGAAGAACGCGAATCCTGGCAGGAAGTACATCAACAGTAACAACGACAGTAACGCATAGAACAAGGCGAGATACGGCGACGTTTCCGTAGGCATCGGTCGGTCGCCGGTGGCGGTGACATAGTTGACAACATACCAACCAAGAAATGTTGCGGTGTATAAGACCAGACGCAAGTGACCGGGCGCGAGGTGCAAGCTCGGGGTCTCGCCCGCACGCTCCTCCGTGCGGAAATAACCTGGTCCCAGAATCGCATTGAGACTTGCGTAAAGCGTTCGCCACCATGCGGGCCGGTCCTTGCTGCCGCGTCGCACTCGTCGTTCGTGGAGGAGAATCATGATGCCGTTCAGGACGGCGAGCAGCGTGATCGTCGTCAGCAGGCCGGAGATGGCGTGCTTCCAGGCGAATGCCCGCATGGCCTCTTCCGTCGACGCGCCAACCTGTGCAATCCAAATCGCGGAAGGGTCGTCGACAGTGCTGTCGATGCAGGCCAGTACGATCCGATGCCAGATGCCGATCGCGACGGCCAGTCCGAGCAGCATCATGAGCCAGCCAGTTCCGTTCCGATACCACTGGACCGTGTCGTCGACGACTTCCATGCCCCAGGCGTCACGAAAGCGCTCTGCCGCGATGCGATAGTCGTCGAAACGAACGTGAGCGTTCATCGTCGTGCCCCGCAACGTCTCCATCACCGTTGCCGCACACCACATCGAGATCCACGATACGTGAAAAATCTGTTCCGGCAGGTCGAATACAAACAGATTCGCGAGCAACCGCGGCAGGAGAACTTTCGACACCGGTACGATCGCGATCAATACGAGCGCCAACAACCAGGAGTATCGGGTCAGAAACAGATATCGCAAAGCGAGAACCAACGCGGTTTTGAGTCGTAGCACGAACTTGCCTCCAGGTGAACGAATAGGGCGGTGCCCAGTGTACCCCGATGCGGGAGGTAAGATCGAGCCCAACTGCCAGCAGCCAAAATCGGCGAGGCCATGATGGTAACCCGAAGCGTGAGCGAGGTCGGCGCGGATGCCCGCCTCAATAATTCCTCGCCGTTGGCAGCCGTCGGAATCTCGATCTCGTCGCCGCCGGGAAATCTCGGCCCCGCGACGCACGTCGTACGATACGCGTCAAGGGCATCGGCGAGCGGTATCGCTTGCTCCAAGGTGAGAAAGCGGTGACGAGTCGTCGCAGTCCAACTTGCAGTTCTCGCCGCTAGCATGTTGGCCGCTCGACAATTCGAGAACAAATCTTGAGCGATATTTCCGCGATCACTCTTGACGGTACGAGTTGATTCTCGGATTATCCGCGCCTCGTCTCGACGTGTCTCTTCATTTCTTAATGTTTCGGAGCGTGCGCAGTGCGCCACTCGTCTCTGACCACTATCGTTTGCCTGTACCTGCTTGCGACATCCGTGTGCGTTTCCCGAACGGGCGCACAGGAGCAAGAGGAGGGACGCGCAACCAAATTGCGGCGTGAGTTAGCTTCCTCGCGTCGTGTCGGCTATTTGCGTCAACGCATTGAAGGCGAATCCCAGCAGGCCGCTTTTGTCCTGAAAGACGCGTACGACAATAAGACGTATCAGATTATCGCAGCGCCCGGGCTCGACCTGGCAGACTTTGTTGATAGACACGTGTCGTTACATGGCGAGACGGAACGTGGGGCCGGCGGCACTGAGCTTCGTTTCGCCGCCGAGCGCGTTACCGCACTGGACGGCAAGAAGCCCGTCAGCGATCAAGGAACGAACATTCGACCTGCTTCCTTTGAAGCCGCCGCTGCTCGGCCAATTCAACCGCCTCGGGAGCTGAGTGACGTCCGCGTGGCGGCACTGACCGACGATCTGCCAGCTCCTTCAGAGGTTCTCCAACAGCAGCGATCGCCGTTGTCGGTCGATATCGAGACGTCACCGGACAGCTATGTGGCCGGTCCACCCGTGACCGGCTTCGATTGGTTGCGACCTCCAGCAGCGCTCACGAGCGGTCTCGGTGGCCGAATATGGGTGCGCGCCGAATACCTGCTCTGGCTGACCGACAGTCTCCGCACACCGTCTTTGATTACGACCAGTCCGACAGGCACTCCGCGCGCCACCGCCGGTGTGTTAGGCGAAACGGGGACGAGCACCTTGTATGGCGGAAGCAGCATCAACAACGATCCACATTCGGGCGGCAGGCTGCGCGGCGGCTTCTGGTGGGACGAAGCTCACCGGATCGGGGTTGAAGGTGAAGTTTTCATGCTCGACCAACAGTCCTCGCAATACCAAGCCACTTCTACCGGCGACCCGATCATCGCACGACCCTTCTTCGACATGGTGAATGCTCGCGAGACCGCTGAGCTTGTCGCCTTTCCGAATGTCGTTCGTGGCAGCATTCAAGCTACGGCATTGACGGATTTGCAATCGGGTGGCCTATGGATGCGTTTCGATCCGCACGGAATCAGCGGCCCGTGTGAAGCCAGTGCCGGGCGAAAGCTCGACTGGGTGCTCGGTTATCGGTACATGAAGCTAAAGGATAGTATCGGTATTCATGAGGATCTCACATCGCTCGACACCGCAAACCCAGGAACCTTCGTCATCGAAGATGATTTTTCGACGAAGAACACGTTCCACGGTGTCGAAGTCGGAGCCATCTATGAAGCGGGCAATGGCCCGCTGCTCCTCGAAGCCTTTTCCAAAATCGCCATTGGCAACAACCATGAAACGGTCAGTATCAACGGTTTCAGCGACATCACGGAACTCGGTTTGTTAGAGCGATTTCCGGGCGGCGTTCTGGCTCAGCGAACGAACATCGGCAGTTACTCACGCGATGAATTGGCGTTGATTCCACAGTTGGGTATGACACTCGGCTGGCGAGTCACGCGACGATTTACTCTCACCGCAGGCTACACGCTCGTCTATTTCAGCAACGTCGTCCGAGCGGGTGACCAGATCAGCACCGACGTTAACCCCAACCTCTTCCCGCCCGAAGCCACTCCCTTTTCGGGCCCGCTTCGTCCAGAGTTTGCCTGGCGCGAAAGCGATTTCTGGGCGCATGGCCTATCGTTTGGCGGCGATTTTCGCTGGTAACGAATAGGCGATCTGTAGCGATTTGATCAAGTCGCTCTATCGGCTCTCCGATAACTCACCAAGATGTGTCTCGGTTTGCGCTGCGCGCCTGTCTGGCCAGCAGATGGGTGCCACGGTTGGTTTGTGCAGTATTGGCTTGTGAAGTAAATGGGTGCCACGGTTGGCTTGCCCAAAGGATGGGTGCCACGGTTGGCTTGTCCAAAGGGTGGGTGCCACGGTTGGCTTGCCCAACCGTGCTGCGGCACTGCTGGACGAGCCAGCAGTGGCACCCCAGAAGCAGTTCGTGCCATTGGCATCTTCATCACGACGCAACAACATTGGAATCTAGGGATGATGCGCCTCACTCGAGCAAGTCGAAGACTCTCGGAGAAACTCAATCGGTGGATTACCGGTGATCGACCGCCTCGCTCAAACCGCAAGGCCCGACGACGATTGCTGTTCGAGCCGCTAGAGAATCGGCGACTGCTAGCTGCGGGCACTGACTTAGCGGCGATCATCGGGACCGTGTTCGATGATTTCAATGGCGATGGGTTTAGCCCCGGTGAGGAAGTTGCCAGCGCGGCGTTGAACCTCTATGCCGACACGAATGCCAACGGCACTTTCGAGCCCGGTGCAGGCGACGTCTTACAAACGTCAACGACGACGAACGCCAGCGGACAGTATCGTTTCAACAACGTTACGGCGGGCAGTTACTTTGTCCAGCAACCCGCGCAAACCGTTTCCAGTTCGACATTGTTAGCGGCCAATAGCAGCATCATTGTGATCTCGGCAACGGATGTTCAAGGGACGGTGATTCGCACGATCGATACGTTCAACACGACCACACAATCGGCCAGCGACACGACGAATGACGGTGTTTCCGTCACGGACGTCGCAGCCGCTACGGAAGCGATTGGCGGCGAGCGGGATCTGCGCGTCAACTTAACTTCGGCATCGGGGGCGTTGCTGCTTAGCGCTAATGATCCGCTAACTCCAGGTGTGTTGACGTTTAACACAACGGGCGCGGCAACGGGTGAGCGGGTTGTAACTTGGGATGGCACCGACGGCAGTGCGGCAACCGTCCTAGACACGGGACTCGGCGGAATCGATCTGACTTCGTCAAGCACCGCGACCGGGTTCAATCTAACGATCGGTGCGGACTTAGCGGGCGGCACGATTACCTTGCGTGTTTACAGTGATGATGGAGTGGGCGGAACCGCGACTCGCTTCTCGACGGCCACGATCAGCTTACCGGTGACGGGTGGATCGGCGACTGCGCTCGAGTACATTCCGTTCTCGAGTTTTACGACCGGTGGCGGTGGCGGAGCTAACTTCTCCAGTGTCGGGGCGATCGAAGCCGAGATTACCGGTGTGGCCAATCTGGATGGCGAGATCGATCTCGTCACCGTGGTCGGTCCAACACTTGTCACTCGCGATTTTGCCAACTTCGAGTCCGCCGACCTCAGTCTGACCAAGACGGTGAGCAACGCAGCACCGAACGTAGGCGATGCTGTTACTTTTACGTTGACACTTGCGAATGCAGGACCGGATGCCGCAAGCGGGGTTACCGTGGGCGATACCCTGCCAGCCGGAATGACGTTTGTAACCGCGAGTGCCAGCCAAGGAAGCTACGACGGTGGTACGGGCGTGTGGACCGTTGGTGCGTTGGCGAGCGGAAGTAACGCCGCGCTACAAATCGTGGCCACCGTCACTTCGACCGGCACAAAGACGAACACGACGCAAGTCACAGCGGCGGATCAATTCGATCCCGACTCGACGCCGAACAACGACGTCGCCATGGAAGACGATCAGGACAGCGCTTCGCTGACTCCGGCCAGCGCGGACCTCTCGCTCATTAAGACGGTTGACAATCCCAGCCCGAACGTGGGACAGAATGTTACGTTCACGCTGACGCTGGCCAACGCCGGCCCCGACGGAGCCACCAACGTCACGGTGGGCGATACGTTGCCCGCCGGCATGACGTTCGTGTCGGCGACGCCGAGCCAAGGCAGTTATGTCAGCGGAACGGGTGTGTGGACGGTCGGTTCCGTGGCTAGTGGAGCGAACGCGACGCTGCAAATTGTGGCCTCGGTCCAATCCACAGGCACGAAGACAAATACGGCACAAGTGACCGCGTCCGACCAAGCCGATCCTGATTCGACACCCAATAACAATGTCGCGACGGAAGACGATCAAGGTAGCGCAGGACTCACGCCGGCCGTCGTGGACTTGTCGCTCGTCAAGACAGTCGACAATGCGTCACCAAACGTTGGCGAGAACATTACGTTCACGCTGACGGCCGCGAACGCTGGCCCCGACTCGGCAACCAATGTTGCCATCACGGATGTCCTGCCTGCGGGGTTGACGTTTGTCTCGTCGACTCCCAGTCAAGGAACCTTCGCCAGCGGAACCGGTGTGTGGACCGTTGGTACGATCGCCAGTGCAGGCAATGCGACGTTGCAAATCGAAGCAACCGTAGCGACCGTGGGTGCGAAGTCAAACTCAGCCCAGGTCACTGCCGCGGATCAAGCCGACTCCGACTCGACACCCAACAACGGCGTTGCCAGTGAAGATGATCAAAGTACGGTGATCGTGACTCCGCAAGCCATTGATCTTTCATTGACGAAATCGGTTGATGTTCCAGCGCCGAACGTGGGCGGCAACGTGACGTACACCCTGACCTTGGCCAACGCGGGACCGAACTCGGCCACCAACGCGACGGTGACAGACGTCTTGCCCGCAGGCATGACCTTCGTTTCATCGACGCCAAGCCAGGGAGCCTATACGAGTGGCACAGGCGTCTGGACGGCGGGCACGCTGGCCAGTGGAGCTAACGCGACACTTCAGATCGTAGCTACCGTCACGACTTCCGGCACGAAGACCAACACGGCAGAAGTGACTGCGGTCGATCAAGCCGATTCCGATTCGACACCTAATAACAGCGTCGCTTCCGAAGATGATCAGGCTGCCGTTTCGGTGACGCCTCAGGTAGCAGATCTTTCGATCGTGAAGACGGTCAGCGACACGACACCCGACATCGGCGACAGCGTGACGTTTACCGTGACGCTTAGCAACGCAGGCCCCGACTCGGCGACGAATGTCGTGGTCCTGGATACGTTTCCGACCGGGATGACATTGGTGTCAGCCACGGCTTCGCAAGGAACGTACGTTAGTGCGACGGGCGTTTGGACGGTGGGCACGGTCGCCAGCGGAGCAAATCCGACGCTGTTGATTGTCGCAACCGTGAATGCCGCGAACAGTCAAACGAATACCGCCGAGGTCACAGCGGCTGACCAGTTCGATCCCGATTCAACACCCGGTAACGGAATCGCCACCGAGGATGATGTTTCTACGATCGTACTGACGCCCACAGCGGCGGACCTTTCGTTGTTGAAGACCGTCAGCAACGCGGCGCCAAACGTCGGCGACAACATAACCTTCACGCTGACGGTCTCGAATGCCGGCCCCGATGCCGCGACCAACGTTGCCGTGACGGATCTATTGCCCGGCGGCCTGACATTTGTGTCATCAACACCCAGTCAAGGAGCCTATGTCAGTTCGACGGGACTGTGGACCGTGGGCTCCGTGGTCAACGGTGCGTCGGCCAGTTTGCAAATTGTGGCGACGGTCGCATCGATCGGAGCGAAGACGAACTTGGCGCAGGTCACGGCGTCGGACCAGCTAGATCCAGACTCGGTTGTCAACAACGGAGTCGCGACGGAGGACGACCAAGCCAGTGTTGCGGTAACGCCGCAAGTGATTGACCTCTCGCTCACGAAGACCGTCGACAACGCCACACCGAATGTGAGCGGTAACGTGACGTTCACAGTCACCGTATCCAACGCGGGGCCGGACGCCGCTACAGGCGTCGCGGTCCTCGATCTGCTTCCTGCTGGCATGACCTTTGTTTCGTCCACGCCCAGCCAAGGTTCGTATGTTAGCGCCACGGGAGTGTGGACGGTCGGCACCATCGCTAACGGCGCGAATGCCACGTTGCAGATTGTCGCGAGCGTCGACTCGGCGGGCGCGAAGACGAATCTGGCACAAGTAAGCGCCGCGAACCAGCCTGACTCGGATTCGACTCCTAACAACAGCGTCGCGACGGAAGACGACCAAGCCAGTGTTACAGTGACCCCGCAGGATGCCGATCTGTCGCTGACGAAAACGGTCGATGATGCGACTCCCATATCCGGACAGCAAGTTACTTTCACGGTAACGGTCTCGAATGCTGGGCCATCAAGTGCCACGAACGTCATCGTTCAAGATTCGCTTCCCACCGGTTTGACGTTCGTGTCGTCGACCCCCAGCCAAGGAACTTTTGATAACACTACGGGCCAGTGGGCGGCCGGCACGATCGCCAGTGGCAGTTCCGCGACGCTTCAAGTCGTAGCCTCCGTGACAACAATCGGCGCGAAGACAAATACCGCACAAGTGCGTAGCGTCGATCAGTTCGATCCCAACTCGACACCGAATAACAGCGTCGCCACCGAAGACGATCAGGCCGAAGTTGTGATTACACCGGAGGTTGCCGATCTATCAGTGACACAGACGGTTGACAACCCGAACGTGAACGTCGGCGATAACGTCACCTTCACAATCACGGTCTCGAATGTTGGCCCACAAGATGCGACGAATGTCGCCGTGCGCGACACGCTGCCAGCGGGCATGGCCTTCGTTTCGTCGACACCCAGTCAAGGATCGTTCGACAACGCGACGGGCATCTGGACCGTAGGCTCGCTGGCCAACGGAGCGTCGGCAACATTGCTGATCACGGCGAGCGTGAACACGCTTGGGTTGAAGACCAATGTCGTTCAAGTCAGTGCCGTGGACCAGTTCGACGTCGACTCGACGCCGGATAACAGCGTCGCCACGGAAGACGATCAAGCCAGCGTCCTCATCATCCCGCCGAGAACCTTGTCGAAGCGGGCGTTCTTATCGCGGTAGGTGCTTCAAAACGCTTGCGCCGGGTTAGTGGATCGCGCTCCAGTTGCGTGGGCAATTGCGCCGGCGTCGCTGACAGAAGTGTTGCCAGCCCTCAAGCGGCCATGCACTTGGGCGTGCTGTCCGGCTATAATAAGGGCGGTGAAATGATGCGGTGATCTTGAAGTAAAGGAACGCCCGATGCCAGTACATGATTGGACAAGAGTCGACGCTGGGATCTTTCATGATTTCCACCAGCGCTGGAGCATCGCGATCAGGAATTCGCTGAATGATGACCTTTTACCAAACGATTTCTATGCGTTGGCCGAGCAAGCGACAGAAGAACCGAGTACATCAAAGTATTCGTCGGGCGATGAGATTGGCGTTACCGTCGCGGAGCATCCTCCGCGAGTTCAGCACACTCACGAAGTAGATGTCGAGTTGTATGCGGCGCGGGCAACGCGGGTTGCTGTCTTTCACGTCAGTGGCGACCGAGTCGTGGCCTACTACGAGATTGTGTCTCCCGGCAACAAACACAGTGAAGTGGCCATTCGGAGCTTTCCAGATAAGCTAGGTGAGGCATTTCGACGCGGTTGCCATGCGCTCGTGATTGACGTTCATCCTCCGACACGGCGTGATCCGCGTGGTATTCACGCACGTTTTTGGCAAGATAACTTCGGCGATGAGAAGTGCCCTGGTGTGACCGCCGCGCAACCGCTCGGAGTGGTAGCCTATCGTAGCGACCTCTCGCCAACGGCTTACTTCGAACCGTTTGCGGTCGGCGATACGCTGATCGATATGCCGGTGTTCCTCACGCCTGATCGATATGTGAATCTGCCGTTGGCACAAACTTACGATGAAGCGTGGAGGGGCGTACCCGGTCGGTGGAAGCAAGTCGTTGAAGGTGTGAGTTCGAGTTAGGCACTTACACTACAATCACTGCATGAAACCTTTCATCCGTCCGATGATCGTCATGAGCTTGATCTTGCTCGTCCCGATCGTGCCGTTCTTGTTGTTCGGGGCGAACTTCGAAGCTTGGGTCGAGCAATGGTCCGAGCAACCGTACTCGAAGCCAGCGACGGCGCTGGTCATCATCGGATTGCTCGCCACGGACATTCTGCTGCCCACGCCTTCCAGCATGATCAGTACGTTGGGTGGCTGGCAGCTGGGCGTCGTTGGCGGCACACTGGCGTCGTGGATCGGCATGACGCTGGGGGCGATGATCGGTTTCGCACTTGCTCGACGATGGGGCAGGCCGTTCGCCGTGTTGTTATCGAGCGACGAGGATCTTGAGCGGATGCGTGGCCTGAGTCAGCGGTTCGGGCCTGCGGTCTTGATCTTTGGGCGCGGTGTGCCGGTGCTCGCCGAGGCCAGCGTGTTGCTGATGGGGATTCATCGATTGAGTTGGCGGCGATTTCTGCCCGCTGTATTGCTCAGCAATCTTGGGATCGCGTTAGCGTATTCGGCGTTCGGCAAGTTCGCGGAGCAGAATCATTGGTTTCCGTTGGCGCTCGGCGTCTCCATTGCACTTCCCGTGTTGTTGGCGACAATGGTGAGCCGCTTCCTGCCAAAAGGCAACTCGTTAAACGAAGACAGCAATCCCACTTCAGAAACGACCGATCACGATGAGCGATGAACTGCTTGATGCTAACGACGATTCGATCTTTGAGATTTACACCAACGCCAGCGGTCCGCAAGGCAAACTGCCGCTGACGGACGAAATGCTCCGCAATTGGTCGAGTGGCGATCTGTTCGGCTTAACGCAAAGTGCCGGCATGGGTTGGAAGCCCGAAGATTTGCTCGGCCCGCAGTATCTGTTGCTCAGCACGCAAGGTGGCGTGCGCGCTCCCGATGGCCAGCCGATCGCGCTCGGCTATCACACGGGACATTGGGAAGTTAACTTGCTGGTTCAAGCGGCAGCACACGAGATCAAGCGAGCGGGTGGCGTGCCGTTCGCGGCCTTTTGCAGCGATCCTTGCGACGGCCGCACGCAGGGCA
>CAUJKL010000863.1 GCA_963204995.1 Planctomycetota bacterium
CGGCGAAGCTTGGATGGCATTGCGGATCATGGTGTAGTGAATCTGTTTGACTTCACCTTCGGGTAGCCGGAACGGCATCGAACGCCCAATCAATTCGGTCTTCAACTCGATCTGCTGCTTACGAGTTACGCCCTCCAGCAAGGTTGTAATTTCCGCAATCGTTCGCCCGATCTCGAACTCGTTTGCAGCCTGCGGACCTTGACGATAGAGTTGATACATCTGGTGGACGATCGAACTAATGCGTTCGATCTCGCGGTCGATCAATTCCAGCAACTCGTAGTGTTCGTGTTCCGGCGTTAGATCGGCTTTGATTAACTCAAACGCATTGCGAATGCCGGCCAACGGGTTATTCACTTCATGTGCGACTCCCGCGGCGAGTTGTCCCAAGGCGGCCAGTTTTTCCATGTGACGACGATGGCGTTCGAGCTGCTGGATGCGCGCGGTTCGCTCTTGCACGAGCTGTTCCAGATGGTCGGCGTGCAGTCGAATCTGGTCGCGCAAGTGGCGTCGTTCGGCAATGTCGCGAATGCTGGTGCGAAAGCCGAGATGCTTGCCCGCGTCGTTGTACATCGGCTGCCAGGAAACGGCCATCCAACGCCGGTCGCCATTGCGGTGAATCGATTGAAACTCCACGTCGTTTGACGAACCACCGCCCTTGGCGTCTTTGAGCATCTCGGCGATCTGGTCGCGGTGGTCGGCAGCAGTGAGTGGAAGCGGGTAGTCAACCATCGCCAGACACTCGGCAGGACTGTATCCGGTGACTCGCTCGACTGCCGAATTCACCCAGATCAGACGACCGTCCGGTGCGTGCCAACTCTCCCAGTCATAGGTGTAAGTGGCCACGGCACGAAAGCAGCCATCGCTCAGTTCACCCTCGCGAAAGGCGTCGTGGCACGTGATCTCACGGGCATTGGTGTTTTCAGGCGACGACAAGGTCTGCTGTCCAATCATTACATCGCGAAGTTGCTCACTCGTTCCGGCTGGAACAAGATCTCGGCAATTCGCCCAGGTCCGGAGTCCCATCGACTTCGGCATTCTACCAAATCGCCAGTTTTCGCAACCGATAAGGCGTCATAACGTTGCCAGGGCGCGTAAGGCAATCGCTGCCGCCAAGAAGATGATCCAGATCAAATGCTCACGCAATGCCGTCACTAGATTTTGGTGCGTTTGAGAAGTCATCATTTCAAGCTCCTCGATAATGATCAATCGCCTCGACGCGTTCATCTTGTCTCACTTCGCAATGCTTGTGCCGAATCGGCAACTTCTGTGTCGAGCGACGCGAACACATGCCCCCGACGCCCGATTCAACAAGGTGCCGCTGGGTAACTGTCAACAGTAGGCGACAGTGTCTTCCTTCGACGACAGTCGCGTTTGCGGCTTTCGCATGGGCGTGTTGGGACACGAGCGGTCTCCTTGAGTACGAGGCGCGATCTGTGTAACAATGCGGCAGGACGCTGCTTGGCCGTTGTGGCGACTGTCACCGACAACTTTCGCGTTTCGAGTTGCTGCGAGTGGCCTGTTCTGGCTGAAGGAAAAGTGAATGAAAAGCTCTGCACGTCTCCCGTGGATCGCACTGCTGCTCTCGGTCGTGAGCCTAACCACCTTGCTGGCACGTGGCGCTCGTGGACAGACGGAAGAACGGGCGGATGGTGCCATCTTCAACACGCAGGCGACCGAGGGCAAACGGGAAGAACGGCGAGAGTTCCAATCGCAGGAACTGATGCTGGCCAAGTCCGGCACGTGGATCTTCAAGCCCGGCGAGACGCCACGAATCCTCTGGCGCGACGTGGAAGCCGTACGGCGACTGGGGTGCAGCGAGCCGCTGCGAGTGCGCTGGTTCGACGCGGAACTGAACGAGTCGCCGGAGCCGAATGCGCCGGGTCGCTGGCTCGCCTGGATCGAAGGCACCGCTCCCAACGACACGCCGCTGCGGCGTGCGCGCACGTTTTATGCGTTGCCGACGCAGCTTCCCAGTTCCTTCTCGCCGGACCTGACCGTGGCCTTTCCCAACTTCCCCGGCCCGGAATCACCGACGGTCCTGCAAGAGCATGAAGCCGAAGTCGTCCGCCTGGCGAACGACGCACTCGTGCGTGCCGTGCTCGGCAACGAACAAGGAGCTGTCCTGGTGGCCGGGCTCACCGAGGCCGAGCCGCTGGGACGCCCGGCAACGTACGTCGAATCGACGAGCGTGCGTAACGATGACTGTCATCTGGCCCTGAAGCTCAAGCTCCAAGGGTTGCAGGACAAGGTACGGTCATTGCGTCCGCCCCGACACCGGGAACCGCCCGCAACCATGCTCCACGAGGGTTCGCCCGCCCAGGCCGGTGTGGCTGCCGATGCCAAGGCCCGAATTGACGCTTTGTGCCGCTCCTGGGCCGAAGATACCGGCGAGCCTTTTGTGACGCTCGTCGCCCGCCGCGGTGTGATCATCACCCACGAAGCTTTCGGCCGAGACGCCAGCGGCCAGCCGATCGACCGCGACTATCGCTGCTGGGTCGCCTCGATCACCAAGACGGTCACCGCGATCTTGTTCAGTCAATTCCTCGACCAAGGATTGATCGACTTGGATGATACGCTGGCCACGGTCTTTCCCGATTACCCCGCTGACGACATGCACGTCCCCACATTCCGGCAATGCTTCAATCATACGAGCGGACTGTCGGGGCACGGCGAACTGGGCGACATGCATACGCCGCACTTGGAGAACATCGTGCTCAATGGGATCGACGTGAACGAGCCGGGCGTGAAGTACGCCTACTGCGGGTTGGGCTATGAGTTGGTGGCCAAGGCGATGGAGATCGTTGCCGGCCAAAGCGCCGCCAGGCTGTACCGCGAGCACCTCTTCCGGCCGCTTGAGTTCGGCGACGTACGGATGGGCAACGCCAGTTCCGGTGGCGAGTTCACTGCGATGGAGTTGGCTGTCTTGGCCCAGTGGGTGGCCAATCGCGGGAGCTATGGTTCGTCGGAGTTCATTCGCCCAGAGACGTTTGCACGGCTCCTGCCACAGCCGTTGCGTGTGGCCGACCACGGCTACACCGCCGAGGAAGGGATCGGCATCCATTGGCAACGGCATCTGAAGCCGGGTGCCTCTCGGGACTCAAAACGCGACGAAGACTTACTCTTCGGGCCGCACACCCTGGGACACGGCTCGTTTTCCGGCTGCATTTTCCTCGTCGATCCCGACCAGGAGCTTGTTGTTGCACAGGTGCGCAAGCAGAGCGGTCCGCGCAGTGCCGAGTGGTCGCCACAGTTCTTCCAGACGATTGCTGCGGTCGTGGGTGAGTAAGTGAGTGTCCCTGCGGATCCCCTGCTGGCATTCTCAGAGTGATTGTAATCAGCTAATCAGTATACCCTGCCCACTTTCGCATTGCAGGTGATCTCAGTGGAAAAACGTAAGCGATAGCCGATGGAATTAATGTCCCCAACAATACGCAGGCTCCCGTTAGAATCGCACCCACGATGAGAGCTAAGGGTATCAGCGGATCACGAGGAAAGAATGGTAACGCAAGAATGTATGTTCCAGAATACAGTGACGCCCAATTAATCCATGGACTGCGGGGATCAATCATCCCAGTTACCAATCCGCAAAACGTAAACCATCCAACCATCGCGAAGAAGTCAGGATTGAATGTCGAGTTTCCAGAGATGGACGATTGCATCTTCCACATCATGGACCCTAGAGTGACGGCCAACACTGAAGTGGCTAAGTAACGGATATCAAGGAAACGGCGTTCGTTTGAACGCGCAGCTTCATCGTTAGTCGCACGCGATTCAATGTTGGATGGCTGGTATGGATTCTCAGTGCTAATAGCGTGGCTCCGACACCATTAGTTTGCCAGAACGCCGAGATCACCCCCGACTCGCGGTAGTAAAGAAAGGTTGATTATGGGCGAAATGAATGATCAACACAAACCCGAGTCGCGGATGCATCGACATTGTTCAAGCCGCTCTCAAGGCGGGAGCGTGAAAGGGGTCAGGGAGCGTGAAAGGGGTCAGAACTATTTATTGGGCGAAACAAAGGTGTCAGGAGTCATTGTTTGAAAGACTGGTTCTGGTATCGTCGTGCAGTTGCTGCGACACTGCGCGAGGGAAAGTCTGGAATCGCGAAATGGCTTCGGAGATCGACGCCAAGCCTCCGTTCCGGGCATCTGCTCGGTTGCCGGTTCGTGTTGGGCCGCCTGACCGCTAGCTAGATTCCATCTTCTCACGAGTCTAAGCAACGAACACCGTGCCGGAATTCCGCCCGCTCGTTTCACTCACCGGGACGAATTGAGGTTACGGTTAGATGGGAGACCGAGAATAATGGCTGGGTAGGCTTTTCGGTCGTTACAAACTCCGCACAGCCAGCTCGCTTAGCTGCCGCGATGTGTAGGGCGTCGATGGCCGACAGTCCGGCGGTTTCCGCTTCAGTTTGGGCTTCGGCGACGAGAGTCCCCGACGACTTAATCGTCCGACGAGCGCTGTCGAAGAACGTGCGGTAAAACTCCGCCTCGGCATCCTGCCTATTGAAGACCGCCTTGGGCAGCACTTCAAGTCGAACAAAGTCGCTTGTGACATAATCCCGACCTGGGTCGTCCAGTACTTCGAGCGCCCGCTCGGCCAGCTCGTGCGTGCCACGAGCGGCGGCGATCAACACGCCAGCGTCAATGAACGTGCGAGTCTTCGCCAACGTTGAGCCCCCGTCTACCTTTCGCCCCGACGGTCTCGAACCTCTCGATCAAGTCCATCCGCGTCTAGCAACGGCTGACCGCTGGCAACGATTCGGCGGCGAATCTCGCGAAGCCTACGACCAAGTTCCGTTCTTGCCGAAGCATTTTTCGCCTTCGATGATCCAACTTGGATGATCTGGTCGTGGCCGGGTTGTGGGATGTTCGAAATACTTGCCATTGCAATGCTCTCGATCTCATCGAGTTTGGGTGAATGAATTACTAACGATATCTTAAACTAAGCCCGCGGCCTGGGGCTAGTAAGAAAGGTCTGCATTGCCCTTCCGAATGCTAACATGACCAACTGATCGAGTGTCGCTCTCATAGCAACTAGCACCAAACGGGTGCGTGGAAAGATCAAAAGGGTCAGGCGTCTTTGTTGGCTTCTTTGACTTGCCGTCACACTCGTTGTCGGCCACGCGGACGGATGATGGATTCCGAGTTGAAACGACGGGCAGGTGATTTCACCCATGCCTCAGCTCCTAAAGGATGGCCTCGCTGCGCGGATAATCGAACAGCGTCCGGTTTCGTCTTCGTGAGTGGTCGGTTAACTCGCTTCACCCACTTCGGCCACCTTGCGATGGGCGATGGAAATAACAGTTTCGGATCGAGCTCGGGTGTTTGGAGCCATCGCCAGAGTGATCCCTACGCCAATCTTGGGCATGATCCACCAACTCGGCACGCCAGGAGCTTCGTTCCACGTAATGACAAACGACGATAAAGTGGCCATCGTCCTGGATTGGTAGGCGCTTGTAGCGTTGCTGGTAAACATGCCCCAACTCGCTGATGCGGTCGAGGCAGTTGGGGGTAGCTCCTGCGAACGCAAATCACGAACCTACCACAACCAACGCCGCTATCAAAGACGCCTGACCCCTTTGATCTCGCTCTCCTGCGCGTCTTGAGCGTCGAGACTCAAGACGCCAGGCGGACCATCGAAATCAAGCTGGCAGAAATCGACGCCATCGTCGGCGGCAGAACCTGGGGCGGGAAGTTTTAGTTTGCCACGAGCTACCAGTCCGCCAAGTGACGCCTCATCGCTTGAAAGATCGGAAGATCGGATAGGGAGCTTGCCACTCGGCCCATAGCGCGAAACAGCGTTTGCGGACATACCAAGTTCCAGGACTCAAGGTCGGTGAGTAGTGGAAAGCCGTCGATCCAGCCGAGACAAACCTGGAGCGGAGATCAATTGGATTTCGCATACGCGCTAACACTTCACCAAAACGACGCTCAGCAACGAGCCATGCGGGTCCGTGAATCACCTGCAATCTACTGACAGAACGCTAGGGACGTGTATTTTGCCGCATTTGCATCAGCTAACGCAACCAACGGAGCCAGGGCGTGGAACAAACCAGTGGGTAAGCCCAATACTCAGTTATAATTGGACTTATTCTTTTTTTCGGTTCAACTACATTTTTGGCAGCATCGATCGGCGGGCAGCAGTTGGCGGAGCCCCACGCGTCGCAGCAGGCACAACCAGCGGCGATTACGACATGCTTGGGACTCGCTTCATGGTTGACTTCAACGACAATAGTGATCTGAAGCATGCACTGCCAGAAGACTTTTAATCGTGGAGTTTGGATTTGTTGTCGTCACGCCTGTTTTGGAAAGTATTCGCGGTTTATGCCGTGCTAACGCTTGTTGCAGCAACGGTGCTCGTCGCGGTCCTTTCGAGCCGGCAACGAGACATTGTCATCCAGCGTGTTGAGCAGCGGTTGCATGATTCGGCAGTACTGCTACGCGACGATATGAGCGACGTTTTTCAACACGGTCCTGGTGCTGACTTGCAGGCCACGCTGAAGCGGCTCGGCGAACAGACGGGCACGAGAATGACCCTAGTGGCGGACGATGGGACTGTCCTGGGGGATTCTATCGAAGCCCCGGCCGTCATGGAAAACCACCGAAACCGAGAAGAACTGTTGCAGGCCAGAACAAACGAATTCGGTGTATCGCAGCGACCGAGCCCCACGCTCGGAATTCCCATGATGTATGTGGCGCTGCGAGTGGGCCAACGAGAGAGTCCGGCTGGATTCGCTCGCGTGGCAATGCCGCTGGAATCGGTACATGCCCAGGTGACGTCAGTGCGGCGGCTGATTCTGGTCACTGCGTTCCTGGTCAGCCTTGTCGCTCTCACCCTTACGTGCATTGTCGTGGGCCGTATTATTCAGCCGCTTGCGACACTGACCCAAGCGGCGAAGGCGATCGCCGACGGTGATATCCAGCAAGAGGTCGACGTCCGGAGTCGCGATGAATTGGGAACGCTCGCCGAGTCGTTCAACTTGATGAGCCGTCAGCTTTCGAGTCGCATTAACGAGCTCGACCAAAAAGGCAGGGAGTTTGCCGAGAACAACGCACGACTCGAAGCCGTTCTAGGCGGGATGATTGAGGGCCTTGTCGCCGTCGATGGCGGCGAACGAATTCTGTTTGCCAACCGTGCCGCACACGCGCTACTTGAATTTGCGACTCGCGACTTCGCTGGCCGCCCGATTTGGGAAGCCGTGAGAAACCCGAAAATCCAGGGCGTCGTCCGAAAGGCGCTGGAAATCAGACCGCATGAACGCATCGAACTGGAGCTGCCCAGGACGCAGTCCATTGTCCAACTCTCGGCGACTCGTCTGCCCGGCGATCCCTGTCCCGGCGTAATTCTGGTCTTGTACGACGTGACCGAACTCAGGCGGTTGGAGAATATCCGGCAACAATTCGTCTCGAACGTCTCACATGAACTGAAGACGCCGTTGACTTCAATTAAGGCTTATACCGAGACGCTTCTCGGGGGTGCGATCGATGATCCGGATCACAATCGTGAGTTTCTCCGGCGCATCGAAGAACAAGCCGAGCGGCTGCACTCGCTGATCCTCGACCTCTTGCGACTGGCGCGAATCGAATCGGGCGAAGATGCGTTCGTCCTGGCTACCGTTTCGCTTGGCGAGCTGGTGGATTCGTGCGCGGAAGAGCACGCGGGCAATGCCGAGTCGAAGCAACTCACACTACAGACCCAACCAGCGCCATCGGCAGTCAATGTCCTCGCGGATGCGGAAGGACTTCGCACGATTCTCGACAATCTTATCGAAAACGCGATCAACTACACTCCCGCAGGAGGGCAGGTGAGAATTCGCTGGTACGCCGAAGAATTCATGGCATCGCTTGAAGTCACGGACACCGGCGTTGGCATTGCGGCGGAACATCAATCGCGAATCTTCGAACGATTTTATCGCGTCGATCAAGCACGTTCTCGTGAACTCGGTGGTACGGGTTTGGGACTCTCAATCGTCAAGCATCTCGCGCGGGAATTCGGAGGAAGCATTGAAGTCGCCAGCCAGCTTGGCAAGGGCAGCACGTTCACAGTGCGTTTGCCGCTGGCGTAGTATCCACCGTCCCGACCTTTCGGTCTCGCATTCTTCATCAAATCTTAACATTCAGCCGATGTGATTCTTCACATTTCCGATTTACGATTGCACCCGGAAACAAGGGTTGTTTCCGTTCATAACGTAATGGTAAGTCGAATGAGAAACCTATCGAGCTTGACCCGTTTCTTCAGCGTCGGATGTTTGATACTTGGCGGTTGCACGGTCCAGGACGCCGGATCGGACGCCAGCGGCAACTCGTCAGCCGAATCCGCGGGAAGACTCATCGGTACGGTCATGATCGATGGATCGAGTACCGTCTTTCCGATCTCTCAGGCGGTCGCAGAAGAATTCCAGAAACAGCACTCGGGCGTAAAGGTCGTCGTCGGGACGTCGGGAACCGGCGGCGGCTTTAAGAAGTTTGTGCTCGGCGAAACCGACATCAACGACGCTTCGCGACCGATCAAGCAGGAGGAAATCGACGCCTGCAAGAAGAATGGCATTGAATACCTTGAATTGACAATCGCCATCGATGGCCTTTCGGTGATCGTTAATCCACAGAACGATTGGTGCGAGTGTCTGACCGTCGCGCAGCTCAACTCCATCTGGAAGCCGAACAGCGAGGTGAGCAATTGGAGCCACGTGAATCCGAAATGGCCGCAAGAGAAAATCCGGCTCTACGGCCCCGATACCGATTCGGGAACTTTCGACTATTTCACCGAAGCCATCTGCGGCGGAAGCGGAGCGAGCCGAGCGGATTACACGCCTAGTGCCGACGACAACGTTCTCGTCCGAGGCGTGGCGGGAGACAAGTATTCGCTGGGATATTTCGGCTACGCTTACTATGTGGAGAACAAGGACAAGTTGAAGATCGTCGGAGTTGCGTCTGGCACGGACAACACTTCCTGCGTCAAGCCGACTGATGAAACAATCGAAGCCGGCAAGTACGTTCCGCTGTCTCGGCCGTTGTTCCTGTACGTGAACAAGGCTTCGCTGAAAAAAAACGAGGTGGCCACCTACCTGGAGTATTACCTCGAACAAGGTCAGGATCTGGTAAGCGAAGTTGGTTACGTTCGCTTGAGTCAACCGTTGGTCGCGGCAACGCGGCAGACGTTGGAAGACGCGCTCGGCGGCTCCGATAACATGCGAGGCGAATGATGTTGGACAGGAGGCGCTCCGTGTCGTCAGCAGACGCAGTAAAAAAATCTTCCGTTAACAGAATTCCAATCTCGCTCGTCCGTCGCTTTTCCCCGATACGAACGAAGGAACTGGCGATTCGGTACTTACTCTTCCTTTGCGCGCTGCTGTCGGTTGCCACAACCGTGGGCATCATCTTCGTGCTCGTGACGGAAGCGGTTGTGGCCGTGGGGCCGAACACCGCTTTTTTTCAGGGAGTGTCGGTCAGAGAGTTTTTCACGGAAACGCGTTGGACTCCGCAATTTGCCGAGCAGCACTTCGGCGTGTTGCCGCTGCTGTGCGGGACGTTTCTGATCGCTGGCATCGCAGCCCTCATCGCGCTACCTGTCGGTTTGGCCAGTGCCATCTACTTGAGTGAATACGCGTCGCCCCGCGCTCGCGATGTCATCAAACCGACCCTCGAAATTCTGGCCGGAATTCCCACCATTGTTTACGGCTATTTCGCGCTCGTCTTCGTGACGCCGTACTTGCTCAGGCCAATCTTCCAAGACTGGCTGGGGTGCGACGTCGATGTCTTCAACGCGGCCAGCGCCGGAATCGTCGTGGGCATCATGATCCTTCCGATGGTATCGTCGCTGAGTGAAGACGCGCTACGCGCTGTTCCGCGCGGACTGCGTGAGGCCGGTTACGCGCTGGGATCGACAAAATTCGACGTCTCTGTCAAGGTCGTGTTGCCGGCGGCGTCTTCGGGCATTATGGCGTCATTCTTGCTGGCGGTCTCGCGGGCTGTGGGCGAAACCATGGCTGTGACTATTGCTGCGGGGATGACTCCAGCGCTGACGTTGAATCCGTTTCGCAGCGTCCAAACGATGACTTCCTATATCGTCAATGTCAGTCTGGGCGACACACCGGCCGGCAGCATTGCGTACCAGAGTCTCTACGCCATTGCTCTGACGCTGTTTTGCATTACGCTGGCCATGAATGTTCTTTCTCAGTTTGTGCTGCGGCGTTTTCGTGAGGTGTATGAATGAGCAACCTCGACCTCGTCTTCGAGTCTCGGTTGGCCACTCGACACCGCCTGGGACGAGTGTTTGCGTCCGTATGTATGGCGTCAACGTGGTTTTGCATTGGCGTGCTGATTGTTCTGTTGATCGGAGTCGTGTGGCAGGCGGCGGGGTGGTTGGACTGGGGTTTTCTAACCAACTTCGATTCACGGCATCCGGAACAGGCGGGAATTCTGGCCGGACTGTGGGGAAGTTTGTGGCTGGTTCTGTTCACGACCTTGTTTTCCGTCCCCACAGGCATTGGGGCCGCGCTGTACCTCGAAGAATACTCGCAAGACCGCTGGCTCAGACGGCTCATTCAAGTCAACCTATCGAACCTCGCCGGCGTGCCGTCGATTGTGTACGGCATCCTGGGGCTGACCGTCTTCGTGCGGATGTTCGGCCTGTTCGGATCTCTATCTAAAGTCATCGAAGTTTCCTTGGTCTTCGTGAATTTGCACATCCCGCTGCCGTTGGGCCGGACCGTCATCGCCGCCGCATTGACGCTCAGCCTGCTGATTCTTCCTGTGGTCATCGTTGCCGCGCAGGAAGCACTGCGAGCCGTTCCGCCTTCGAGCCGACATGCGTCCTACGCGCTCGGAGCGACTCAATGGCAGACGATTCGCAATCAGGTACTGCCGGTTGCATTGCCGGGCATTCTGACCGGAGTGATCCTTGCCGTCTCACGGGCGATCGGCGAAACGGCACCGCTCGTGATGATCGGTGCCCTGACGTACGTCGCCTTTACGCCTGGAGATATTTCCAGTCCGGCCGACGTGTTTACGAATCCAAACGGGATCGTCGAGGCACCCTTCGACACGTTCACCGCGCTGCCAATTCAGATTTTCAACTGGGTTTCGCGCCCTAAGACGGAATTTCAGCACGTGGCTGCTGCCGGCATCGTCGTGCTGTTGTTGGTTCTGTTGGTGACGAATGCCGCAGCCATCTTTATCCGTCATCGGTTTCAGAAACGGCTTCGCTGGTAGCCAATCATCGTGATGTCAAAGCTAGATTCATTGTCAGAAGTCGCGCACCATCGGCCAGACCGTAAAGTCGAGGTTCGCGGTCGCGATACGAACTCTACCGCAGTCAAGATCGAGACTCGAAACCTGTCATTCTTTTATGGTGTGAACCAAGCCCTGTTCGATGTTTCGCTGACGATACTGGATCGGTCGGTCACCGCGTTGATCGGACCCTCTGGATGCGGCAAGAGTACGTTTCTGCGAACGCTCAACCGCATGAACGACA
>CAUJKL010000864.1 GCA_963204995.1 Planctomycetota bacterium
TGTTGTCCGCGATCGCGATCGTGCGAGGACAGTCAGCGACGTGAAACCAGTTCGCAACCGAGAAATTGCAAACTACCTGCTTTCGCTTTGCTAGGACTTTTTCTTGAGCCTCGCGGCGAGCGACTGCAAGTCATGCCCGCGTAACGCGCCTTCGAGAAGCTCTGACAGTTTTTAAGGGGGTGCAGCCGAAGCAAGGAATTCCGAGGGCGGTGAGTTTTCGTGCTAGCCCTTCGTCAAACGATGGAACGCCTCTGTCGGATAGGGCCAGCAGGCAGATAGTGCGGACGCCCGAGGCGACCATTTCACCCATTCGGCGAACTAACTGTGCCTCGTTGCCCCCTTCGTATAGATCGCCAGTTGGTGAAAGCAGATCGAGTGACAACTGAGCTCCAGCAGATCATCGGCTGTCACGCGAAGGCAAGTGGTTTTGGCGGGATCATGCGGCAGGACGAAGTAAACATTTCGTGCCGCGCCGCCCCACGTCGTCTTCCCCAGTTGCCAACTCATTCAATGCTTCCTCACTTCGTCGCGGCTCGACGCATGGCATATCGTCGCGTGTCTTTCCCCGAACAAGATGTTCGACCTGATGCAGCAATGTTGCGTGCTCGAACAGCCCAGGGGAATGCAGTCACGCCCACATAGCCCGATGGTACGGTCCAGCCTGCGGCAACAGCTCGACGAAGTTGACAAGAACGCGGGCATGAAATACTGCCGTAACCCGGTCGGCGTCCAGATCCGCTTCGAGAAGAAATCGCACTGGTAGAGCGTCTCGGCATGCATTGTCAGGAACTCGGCCCAACTCCCTTTGCCCGACTGCGAGCCGGGATCGTGGCCGTTCGCCGTGAGAATGTTCTTGACCGTGTTCCGCGATGGCGGTTTGATGTTCAGCTTTTTCAACTCGCCCATCACCCAACGAATATGAAGTATCCAACGAATAGAAGGAGACGACGAATTCTAATGACGGGACGGCAAAGCTCCACAATTACAGATGTCGTGAGACTTCGGAGGGTTATCGCGAGTTTCAGAAGGCTCACGAGTTCGGTTACGACTGCGACAAGTTTTGTCCCTCATGGGATGATGTTAGTACAGTTGAGGGACATTCGGTTTGCACCCGGAACCTGACGGAACGCGCCGGGGGTGTGCGGCGTCAAATGCCACGGACTGTGTCAAGTTTTGTTTCCGTTCGTGGTTTGAATCCTGTCGATTGGTCCCGGCTGACACCACTCTTTGTAGTGACATGCTTCTGTGTTTGCAGGATATGAACGTCAGCACCATCTGGAGTTTCGAGTGGTCGAAAACCAGCCTCGGAAAGGGGTTAACTCGCTTTTTAATTGCATTAGTTTTGGCAGCAATTACAATCCAAAAAGTGGCTAGAAGCTGCGCATTTTGATTTTCCAAAACTCGTATTTTAACTAGATTTACATCTTGCTGTCTGGCAGATCGCTGATTTATGGAGCCACGCACCTCTCACGGTGGCTCTGTTGCCTTGGTGGATGCGAATTGTCGTAACCTCCGATCAGCTAATGTCTTGCAGATGATCTAGGGGTTGGTCTATGCCTATTCGGCGTCCACTTCGATCGCACTGGAAGTTCCAAAACAGCCATAAACGAAAGGCCCAGCGTCTTGATCGCCACAAGACTCGGCGTTCGTTGCTGGAGCATCTGGAGCAACGGCAATTACTTGCCATCGGCCCGCAGTTGGCGGGCATTCAGCTCAACGACGGTGACTTGTTGCGCGCTGGGAGCGTCCGGCAGATCTCTCCCAGCGAGCTGGTTTTCAGCTTCAACGACGGCGCGGCGATCGATCCGAATACGTTAAGCGG
This sequence comes from Planctomycetota bacterium, assembly GCA_963204995.1. Lineage (GTDB taxonomy): Bacteria > Planctomycetota > Planctomycetia > Pirellulales > Pirellulaceae. Next base: position 1,823 of record CAUJKL010000864.1, read on the forward strand.
AATTCGGCTGACACGGAGTGGCGGCGACGGTTTGTTCGCGAAGGCCACCGCGACGAGCGACTTTAATACGGCCGGCAAGGTGGTCGTGGACTTTACGGCGATCAATCCGGGTGAATCTGGCAACAACATCGCGATCAGTGTGATCAAAAACGCGGTTCCCACAGCACCGCTCGTCAGGGTCTTAGGAAATGAGATCTCCGTTGAACTGAACTCCACGACCGGAACGACTGCGACGGAGTTGGTTTCGGCAATCAATAGCCATCCCGCGGCGAGCAAATTGCTCGTCGCCAGCATCCGCAGCGGTTCGGGGTCGACGAACCTAACGACTCCCGCAATCAACTATTCCCCGATCGTGACCCGCGGCGCGAATGCAGCCGCGACAACAACGAATCTCACCATCGGGACTTCGGTCGAGGTGAAGTTAATCGCGAAACAAGCGGGGCCGGCGGGTGCCGGAATCGAAGTTGCCGTCAGTCGCGGCGACTTCGGTGGCGTAGCTCCTCCGCGAGTGACTGTCACCGACCGATTGATCTCGATCCAAGTGAACTCGAATGTGGCGTCTCCGACGACTTTGGGCGAGTTTGTCAACGCGCTTAACGGGAATGCAGCTGCAAGTAACTTGATTACGGCTACACTCAATATCGGTGATCGGAATCTGGTCATTGGCAACCGGGTTGGCGCGTTGCGACTGCCCCTGGTTAACATCTCCGACATTCCAATCGTGCCAGGATTTCTGGGGCTCGGTGATTCATCTCGCCAAGTTGTCATGCGGTTCAGCGAACCGCTTCCGGATGACCTGTATCACGTCGAAATTATCGGTTCCGGGCCATTTGCCTTGAGAAATGTTGATGGCGGGGCGTTCGGTGATACAACCGATGACCTCGTCGACGATGGAGCAGGCTTTGGGTTGGACTTTGAGTTGGATTTGGGCGCGCAAGTTCTTGCCGTCGTGCCTCAGCCGGTCATCGTTAACAGCATCTCGAACGTGCGAGCTCAGTTCCGCGATCGGATCAATGTCTACTTTAACAATGACGATCTGTATCCAACGGAGACATTTACCGGACTTTCTTCGCCCAATCCCACGGTTGTTGATCCGGCCTTCTATCAGCTCATCTTTACAAACGACACGGTTCAAAATACCGATGACGTTGTCTATCACCCCAAGTTGATTCAGTACAATCCGGCGTCTGACTTGGCGGTCTTAGTCTTCGATAAGCCACTCGAAGAGCTGGGCAGCGGGCCTGGGACATTCCGGCTAAGAATCGGCACGGACGAAGCGATGCCGCTGCCCCCGCTGCGGAGCGCGGCGGGCTTTGCGTCGGCGACGACCGATTTCGGAACGCAGGGTGTCGAGTCGATCACGGTTACCGCGCGGGAAGACTTTGCCACGCGTGTTACGGTGGGAATCACGAAACGGGACTTTGGAGCTGCGGGGATACCGGTCGTATCGGTTGTTGGGCAGCAAATCAATGTCGAATTGAATACGAACGCCGGCAACGAGTCGACGGCTCAGCAAGTCATCGCCGCCATTCGCAACAACACTCAAGCCGCTCAACTGGTCACAGTTGCACTTACGACTGGTACGGGAACAGCGAACATCGCAACCACTGCCACCGCGACCACACTCACGCTGGCGGGAGTCGGTTCGAGCTACGATACGGCTTCCAACTTGGGTATTCTGACGGGCGCGAGCCAAAGCTTGATCGTATCGGCCGCAATTAATCCACAACCCTTCGCACTGGATTTTCCAGGTGATGAGGAAGAGCCCGGCCATCGCGATTTGCGACCGGAGTTGCAACGGCATTTTCTCGACGGGTTCACGGCCGACAACGTCGACGGAATCACGACGGCGTATTACAACTTTGAGACTGCGATCGGGTTCAGCCCACAAGGAAGTGTGATCAACAATGCGATCACGGAAGCTCAGAAGCAACGCACTCGCGAAATCTTCTCGCTTTATTCGGCAAAACTGGGAATCGAGTTCATCGAGACCGCGAATCTGGGGATGACGGTGGCGACCGGCGATTTGCGAGCCATCGATTCCACCGTTGTAAACGGTCCCGGTGGGGTCATCGGTTTGGCTTGTACGAGTCCGCCGATTCGCAATATCTTGGGATCGTACAGTTGCGGGCCGAACAATGGTTTACTCGACGGCCTCGCGATCATGGACCTGCAGGATTTCAGCAATCCAGGGGACGATGCATTTGGTGGAGCGTGGTTCTTAACGGCGATGCACGAGATCGGCCATATGCTTGGCTTAGGCCACACCGATGAACTTCCCGATCTCACGATACTCAACGGCGGAGGCTCCACGAATCCACTGACCTTCCCCGAGAACACGGTCGAGCCGATTTTTCCCGGCGATCACGACATCTCGCACGGGCAATTTCTCTATCGCCCGGACAGCAAAGACATCGACCTGTTCCGGTTCCAATTGCCCGAGAATGGCCAGGTGTCGATCGAGACGTTTGCCGAGCGGTTGCAAGTTACCAGCCGGCTCGACACGGTGTTATCGTTGTTCCGGCAGAACGCCGACGGTAGCCGCGAGTTGATCGCCCGCAACGATGATTACTACAGCAATGATTCGTTTATCGAGTTGGATCTACCTGCCGGGACTTACTGGGTAGGTGTCAGCGCCAGCGGTAACGACGAATATGACCCGGCGATTGACGACACAGGTTTAGGTGGTACGACACAAGGCGCGTACGATCTGCGATTGAATTTCCGACCGGATGTGACGCGGACAATCGTCGACGCGACGGGTGTGGCCCTTGACGGAGACGCCGACGGCGTTCCGGGAGGTGTCTACAATACTTGGTTCCGCGCGACGGAAACCACGAAGACGATCTTCGTTGATAAGAATGCTCCCACCGCTGGAAACGGCACTCTGGGAACGCCCTACCAAATCATTTCCAACGCCTTGGCAGCGGCTCGTCCTGGCGACGTCGTGCGGATTTTGGCGAATGGCGGTGCCGACCGAAACCTGGCGACACCGGAAGATAACCGAGCCTACGAGATTGGCTTCAATCGTCTCGGCTCGCCGCTGGCAGATGGCACCACCTTGGATGTGCCCAAGGGAGTCACGGTTGTTGTCGACGCGGGTGCGGTGATCAAGATGCGTCGTGCCCGGATCGGCGTTGGCAGTTCCTCGGCGAACGTCGATCGCAGTGGCGGTGCGCTCCAGATTCTTGGCACGCCCGTCTTGTTGGATGCCTTCAATCGAGTGATTCGCGACTCGTTAGGGAACCCAATTCCAGGCAGCGTTTATCTGACTTCGATTCACGACAAGCTACTAGGAAAAGACACGAATCCGGATAGTTTCCCGCCGGCTGCCGCTGCGGGTGACTGGGGTGGTATCGCGTTCCGAAGTGACATCGATCAACAAGACGCGAATCGATTCGACTACGATCGACAAGGCATCTTCCTCAACGTTGTAAATCAGGCGGACATCCGCTACGGCGGCGGCTCGACTTTGGTGAATGGCATCTCGCAAGTCATCACGCCGATCCACATCACCGATGCCCGCCCCACGATATCGTACAACCACATTTCCTTTAGCGCCGATGCAGCCATGTCGGCCAGTCCGAACAGCTTTGAAGAAACGAACTTTGAGGCACCGCGTTTTCAGTTCACGCCCTTTACATCCGACTACGACCGAGTTGGGCCGGATCTTCACGGAAACATCGCGGTCAACAATTCCATCAATGGTTTGTTTGTTCGGGTGCTGACTCCGGCTGGCAACGTACGTTTGCCGATGACTGTTTCCGGTCGTTGGGACGACACGGATTTGCCGTACGTGTTGTCCGATCAGCTGGTGATCCAAGGTACGCCTGGAGGACCGACGCTGGATGTGAATTCACCCACGGTGCAACTGGTGACATCGGTGCCCGTGGACGGCGGAACGCTGGCGTCTGGAACGTATAACTACCGCGTAGTGTTTGTGGATGCGAATGGTAACGAAGGCGCTCCTTCGTCACCGACGGTCAACGCCACCATCGATGGCACAACGCCACAGCGTGCGTTGCGACTCAACAATCTGCCCACGGCGACCGAAGGCTTCATCTCTCGTCGGATTTATCGCAGCGATGCGAGCGGCACCGCGACCGGCACGTATGTACTGGTCGCCGAGATCAACATCAACTCGCCGACCTATACCGATACGGGGCGGTCGCTTGGTCGGCAGCTGAGCAGCGTGGTCGCGGGAACCTTGCGGGCGCGTCTGGATGCGAGGCTCGCAATCGATCCTGGTGTCGTCGTCAAGTTAAACGGTGGCGGGATCGAAGCGACTTTGGGCGGCGACTTCTATGCCGAAGGCGTTGACGGTCGAGAGATCACGTTTACTTCGATCTACGATGATCGTTATGGCGGGGGTGGGACATTCGATACCACGAATAATTCACTGCTGGTATCGCCGGCGGCTGGCGATTGGGGTGGATTGACGGGCGGCCCCCTATCCAACTTCAGTTTGGATAAAACGCTGGTGGCTTTCGGCGGCGGCATCATCGATATCGAAGGCGCGTTTGCGGGCTTCAATGCGGTTGAACTTCGACAGTCCACTGCACGCATCACCCACAGCACATTCGAAAGTAACGGAGCGGGGACGGATGGTCCGGCAGACTCTGATCGTGCCGGCCGAGGCTTCAATCGCCCCAGCACGATCTTCGTTCGCGGCTCGCAGCCCATCATCGTTGACAACAGTATCTCCGGCAGCTTGGGGCCTGCGATCAGTATCAACGTAAACTCGCTGAATCGCGAGGCGGTTCGCGATTCGGGCCGCAGTAGCTTTAACACCAGTGCCAACCGCCTGCTGGAACCAGTCCGGGTTGCACTCGACAACCAAGGTCCGCTCGTGCGCTTGAATCGCCTTAGCAACAACGGTATCAACGGCATGCAAGTTCGTGGTGGAACACTGACAACGGAAGGGGTGTGGGACGACACCGACATCGTCCACGTCGTGATTGACGAAAGCATCGACGTCCCGGATTTTCACACGTTTGGCGGGTTACGGCTCGAAAGTAGCGCGACGGAGAGCTTGGTCGTCAAGTTAAGCGGGGCGGATGCTGGGTTTACGGCGACTGGAATTCCACTTGACATCGACGATCGCATCGGCGGCGCATTACAGATTGTTGGCCAGCCGTCCCATCCGGTCGTAATCACTTCGCTCGGCGATGATACCGTTGGAGCAGGTTTTGCCCTGGATGGTAATACGCAAACAAAGACCGGCCGAATCCAACGCACCAACACCGGGCCACTGCAGGTTTACGAGACAGATCCAGGCTCGGGTGTCACGCTGCAAGGCAACTTGGGAGTCTCGACGGATGGATTAGGAACCGACACCACCGGCACACTGCAGGCCCAGATTCCCCCTGGGGCGACGATCGAGTTGGCCCTGTTGCACGTCGCGACGGTCGGTGGCGTGCGTCCTCTGGCGATTAATTTCGCGGGGCAGCAGGTTCCGCTGACCTACCTGACGAATGTCGTAAATAACCCGCAGCTTACGGTGCTTGAGACGGCACGCGCGGATGTCACCAGTTTGGTGGCGAGCGTTGTGGCTGCCGGAACGGGCGGAGGCTTATTCAACTTTGCCGTCGACGAGACGCTCAGCGGTGTTCCTGGAAATATTGATGGGACGAGCCTGACAGTGATCTATTCTCAGTCGGATCTGCCGCGAAGTTCGGTCATCATCCAGGATGGTGGATTGCGGGGCCCGACGCCCCATCGAACACATGTTAATTTTAGCGAGCCGATCGATCCCACTGCGACAGGATTCGTTGCACAACTGGCCCTTGGCATCCAGGCCGGCAATGACATTCCGAATGCGTATAGTACGGTAGACATCAATGGAACGCGGTTGACGAGTTCCGCGGGAGGAGCCAACGATTCGACGGTAGTGCCTTCCGCGCTGGGCAATCAAATTACGGTTGGCGGCGTGGGTGACTCGGCGACCAATCCGATCGATCCGACGCTGACGCTCGACCCCACGGACGACGAACTCTATAGCTTGGCGCCGCTTCTGTCGCCGGGATCGCGCGAGTTTGTCATGGACATCGCGAACCCACCTTTCAATGATTCCGTGTTTCTGGCGGTCTTGTTTCTCTCTGGTGACGCCGCCCTGAGCGGTACGCAGCCCGGCGACTGGCGGAGCGTCAAGCTCGAGGCGTATAGCAACGATCGAAACGTCGAGACGCTGACGGAAACCGAGTCGGCAGATTCTGCGGCTCCGGGAAATAACGCTACGCCGCAAAACGCTCAGTCGCTTGGCACGCTGGCACCGAACGAGAAGGTCGGTGACGAGAACCTGCGTCTGGGCTTTGAAGTGTATGGCAACTTGTCGGCCCCCAAAGACATCGATGTCTATAGCTTCAGTGGCCAGCCAGGAACTGAGGTGTGGCTGGATATCGATGCGACCAAAAACTCACTCGACACGGTCGTGGAACTCATTGATGCCAACGGAACGGTGTTGGCTCGCTCGGACAACTCGCTGGCCGAGGCCGCGAATCCCAGCCTGCTGTTCAAGTCATCCTCTCTCACATCGACGAGCGTTAATCCGCTGCGCAAGAGCGGTTACGATCCGCTTAACCCAACGGCAGTTTCGGCACTCGCTACACCCGATCGCTACTCGACGAATCCTCGCGATGCCGGTATGCGAGTTGTCCTGCCAGGCCAGCCGGGAGTGACTAGTTCCTACTATGTCCGCGTGCGAAGCAGCAGCGACAATCTTGACAACCTTGCGGGCGGCAAGACTTCCGGCAATTATCAGTTACAGATTCGCCTGCGCGAGTTGGATGAAGTCCCCGGCTCGACCATCCGATATTCGGATATCCGCTACGCGACGAATGGCATCGAGTTGTTGGGGCTGCCGGCACACTCGCCGATCGTTGGCGAGGCGGGTGAGGTGGAAACGTTCGATCCAATCACAAAAGCGTTCGCAAATTCGAATGACACACTTATTTCGGCTCAGAATGTTGGGAATGTCGCGCAGGCCGATCGCGGCGTGATCGGAGTTTCCGGTGAGTTGTCGAGCGACGACGACGTGGACTTCTATCGTGTGATTGTGCAATACGATCGAACTCAGCCTTCGCCTCCCAACCCTTTCCTGTCAGCAATCTTTGACATCGACTTTACGGATGGGCTGGGAAGACCGAACACGGTTCTCTCTGTCTTCGATTCTGATGGCGTACTCATCCTGACAAGCAACGGCTCGAATGTTGCCGACGACCGCTCGCCGCCGTTGTCCGGTACCGCGATAACTGATCTTCGCGCCGGCAGCGCCGGTGCGCTCGACCCCTATATCGGGCCCGTCGAGTTACCTGCGGGACCTACCATTACGCCTGAAGGGCCTAACACTACTACCGATGCGAATAATCCCACTCAACGCGAAGTGTACTACGTCGCGGTCTCGTCGAAAGCTCAACTGCCCCAGGAGCTCCAGCAGTATTTGCAGGCGACCCCAGCTAATCCGCTGGTGCGTATGGAGCCGATCAATTCGATCCGGCGAATTGCTGAAGATCGCATTGGGTTCTCAGGTAGCGCGACCGTCGCTCAACCGCCTGTAATCCCGATCCTGCTGGACCCGACTTCCAGCGCCGTGCCGTTCACGCTTGGTGATGTGACGTTGTTCGTCACTCAAGATTTCGGTTGGGTCAACAACACGGTGTCGACGTTGAGTTACGTCGATCCGTTTACGGGCCTCGTCGAGGCGACGGCCGGTTCGTTCCAGCAACCAATTGCAGATGTTGCTATGCGGGGAGACGGAGTTCTCACGGCCTTCACCGCCGGACCCGATCGATCGCGTGCGTGCGATCTGAATTTTACCAACGCATGCACCGACGCAAGTATCGGAACTTATATCGAGATTGCTGCGGGAGATGCGTCGGTCAATCCCCTGACCGACGACGGGGTTGAAACCAATGTGCAAGCGATCAACGCCACGTTAACGGTGGAACGTGCACCGTTAGGCAACAATAACAATGGCGTCGGCATCATTTGGGATGCCATCACTTTTCGCTCCAATAGTGATATCCAATTTGACAACGGCTACGCGGTCGGCAGCACATCAGACGCACGAGATAACGACCCCGACCAGGTTGGGCTCGCTGGAACGGATTACCTGGAGAATGTGCTCTTCCACTTCGACACGCGGAACGGTGTGATCGCGAATGCTTCTCCGCCTAGTCAAGACCGAATGGGAACGGGCGTGTTGGCCGGTGTGGGTACGCAGAAGCGTGAGTTTGGCGAAGTTCTCACCTTTACACGCATCGTGCCGTTGGGTGCCGGAATCGGTGATACCTACACGTTGACGATTGGCGGCGAGAGCATCAGCTATACCGTGGCGGGAACCCCTATCAACGTTGGCAACAATGTGATTGTTAGTCAGGGGACTGCAGAGGAAGTGGTGTCGGGCCTCGCGAATGCGTGGAAGGCCAAGGCACTGACGAGCAAGGCGTTTGCCGCGTTTGAAGTTCTTAACAGTGGTCGGTTCAGCCCCTACATAGCGAATTCCGTTTTTGGGTTGCCGAAAGAATTGCGAGTGCGTTTGCTGGACCCTGCTTACGCCGATGTCAATATCGATTGGTCGGTCGTGCAAGGCTCTGGATCAGGGAACGTATTCAGCTCCGCCGCGCCGACAGTCGTCATCGAGGGCGGCGGACCTGGTGGTCGTGTGACGGGTATCGATTTCGTGGGGAATGAAATGTATGCGGTCACAGATCGCGGCGGGTTGTATCAAGTCAGACTTGGTGGTGGAGGCGGTTTCGGCGGAGGCTTTGGATTCAGCAGCAACAATCTTGCCACCTACGTGAAGTCTTCGGCAGCCGACCTGATGACGGGTGCCAACGGTCAGCGCATTCAGTTTTCCGGCTTAACCGCCGGCCCGGAAAACGTCGCCGGTGGCAAGTACGCCGATTTGCTCTTTGGGATCACCAATGATGGTGAACTCTACGCATTTAATACTCGCGGTGAGTTGCAACCGATTTTCGTAAACGATCAAACAAGTGTGGCGACGGGCCTATCCTCAGTTAACGGGCTTGCCTTTTCCACGCTTGATCGGAACTTGTGGCAAGTCACGACGAATCGCGGCGGTGATCCTGGACACGGCTTTGACGGCGGATCCGGAGGCGATCCGCTGAATGTTGACTACGAGACCTTCGATCACAGCCAACTTGAAATCAGCAACACCGGCGGTTCGAGCTTCTTCTTTGGAAATGACAGGAGCACGAATGTTGGCGGCAATCAGCAATTCCAAGGTGGTGCGTACACGCGGGATTACAATTTCGCGGGCGGGGCGCATGGAACGCTGGTGACTAATCCGTTCAGTCTCGCCGGATATGCGCCCGCGGACTTGCCGGTGTTGTACTTCAATTACTTCATGGATACGGAAAATACGGACTACAACCCGTTCACGAATCCGACGCAGGTCACCCGCGACTCGTTCCGAGTCTTTGTCAGCGATGATGCGGGCGAGTGGACGCTGCTGGCCACGAACGACTTGTTCCAAAACCCTGTGGTCACCGACGAGTTTGACATCGGTCAGGGCTACGATCCGAATAGTTTTGATCTTTCCGTACGATGCCAGTTCCCGGCCGCTGCGGGCGAACCATGTGTCCAACCTCTATTCGAAAGCGCAGTGGGAAGCGATACTTTCTGGCGCCAAGCACGCATTCCGTTAGGCCGATTTGCGGGCAGCGAAAACCTCCGATTGCGATTCGACTTCGCGACCGCTGGCGAGATGGACCTCGGACCAACGGGCTTGGGCACCGTGGGCAGTGTGGGCAGCGAACTGCGCACGATCGCAGGTGCGGCGTTGCGCGACACACAGATCGTGACGCTCGACGGCACAAGACAGCTGGAATTCGATCTGGGCTATACCCTGGCGGCACCGAACGGCGCTCAGATCCAAGACGGCAATTCGTTCACGGTGACCCCGTCCAGCGGCCGAACGATCACGTTCGAGTTCGATTCCAATAATCGTTTTTCCCGTAATATCGCGGTTCAAAATGGCTTGGCTTACCGCGATGGTCAGACTTTCACGATGACCAGTGGGAATGTGACGAAGACGTTCGAGTTTGAGAGCGGAACCAGTGTGCTGGTGCCCAGCGGCGGAGCGGCGGCCCTGGGCGACGGCCAGACCTTTAGTGTCAACGATGTGGCCTTCGAGTTCGACAATGACGGCATTTTCGCCGGTGGCAATAACATCATCGACTTGATCGTCGATCAAGGAATCAGAATCCCGGCGGTGGGAGGCGGGCTCGGCGGTTTAACGGATGGTGAGCAGTTCACGATCAATGATGGAGCGGGCGGTGCGGACCTGGCCTTCGAGTTCGACAGCGACACCGTCGTAAGTCAGGGCGCGCGAGTGATTGACATCACGAATATCGAGTTTCAGGTTCCGATCTCCGGAGCTGGATTCGGTGGTATTCAAGACGGCGAGACTTTCTCGATCACGACGGGTGGCAGCGGTACGCCAACGGTGTTCGAGTTTGACAAGGACAACAATGTCGCGCTCGGCAATCGAATTGTTTCTGTGACCGACAACAGCACCCAGGCACAAGTCGTCGCTGCGATCATTGGAGCGTTACGTGCCGCGAACCTCGGGTTGAATCCTACCAGCCAAGGTGGTGGCGTGATTCGCCTCGGCGTCTTCCGACACGCGGTCGATACGTCGGATACGGCGACCTTGACGAATCGCACTATTCCCGCGACGGCGGACGAGATTGCCGAACGCATGGTGGATGTGATTCTCAATTCGGGTCTCCGGCTAACGCCTACCAATGTCGGAAACGGTTTGGTGCGCCTTGGCAGTACCGTCCATGTCGTGAATACAACATCGGCACCCAGTCTGACTCAACCGCTTGTCAACGGTAATCAGAACGAGATCGCGGATTTGATGGTCGCTGCCATAATCAACGCTGGTGTCAATGTGACACCCGTGAACATCGGCGGTGGAGAAGTCTTCCTCGGTGCGACCACTTCGGTGGATCTGACGGGCACCCCCGCTCTGACCATTAGCGGCATGGCTGGTCTGAGCGACACGAGCGCCAACGCGATTGTTTTCACACCGACCCAAAGTTCTCTTGCCATTGCCAATACGATGGCGGCAGCAATTAATAGTGCCTTCGGCATTAACGCCTTCGCGAATGGAAGCGTCGTTACGTTGCCAGCGGGAGTTTCCTTCTCGGCTGGTAATTCCGCGATCAGCCCCGCGAACGTGATCCCCGTTGCCTTCGATGCTGCGACGAGCCCTGAAGGAATCGCACGCAATATCGTCGACGCCATCCAAGGTGCCTTTACGCCAGGCTTGTCGACGGTCGACTTGACCGCTGAATCGAACGATCGATTCGCGACCGCAACGGATAGCGGAATCACAGGCGGACCGACCTTGTTCCGCGCGTCCGGCGTGATCGGTGACAATCCAGCGTTCCCCTTCGACGCTGGCCTGGATGTCGACTTTACTCGCATGGATTTAGCAACGGGCGATCAAGTGACCGTTAGCGCCACGTCCTCGTCATTCGGATTTCAACCAGCGATCAAGCTGTTCGATCAACAGGGACGCCTCATTCGCACGGCCGCTGCGGGCTTCAACACCCAAGCGCAGATCAACTTCACGGCGGTTACCGGTGGAACGTATTACGTGGGTGTCAGCAGTACCGGCAATCAAGCTTACAACCCAGAGTTTGACGGCAGTGCCGATGTGACGATCCAACTACCTTCTCAAGGGAGCGCGATCGGCGGATTGACGGACGGCGAGAGTATCTCCATTCAGCAAGGTCCGACGGGCACACCGGTCGTGTTTGAGTTCGACAGCAACGGTGTCGTCGCCGCGAACGCGCGGTCGATCAATTTGAACGACATAGTGCTCCAGGTACCGTCCGCCGGTATTTCTCCTGGCGGCATTCGCGATGGCGATACGTTCACGATCAATAACAATACCGGCAGCGGCGACGTCGTCTTCGAGTTTGATACGGACTTTAGTATCAGTGCCGGATCCGTCGGCATCTTCTTGGGGTTCGCTAATTTCCCCACGCCTCAGACGATTGCGGCGCAGATCGCCACCGCGATTAGGTCGGTGACGGCCTTGGGACTCACTACTGCGTTCACTACCGGTGGAAACACGGTCGAACTCAATGCCACGACCCATACGGTCAATATCAGTGGAACGCCGAGTCTGGTGCAGTTGGCGACTCCTCGAACGCAGACCGAACTACTCACGCAATTGAGAGATGCGATTCGACTCGCCGATCTCGGACTCGCTCCGCAGTTGGCATCGCAGACTTTTACCTTCGGTCGTTTTTCGCAGACGATCTTCACGGGCGGCCTGACGCTGGATATTACCGACCAGACCGTCGATACTTCGCTGGCTCCGAACGTGACGAGAGTGGTCCCGATTGCTACCGGAGCGTATGACCTGTCGATTGATATTATCGAGCCGTTTGAAGTCTTCCGGGACGGTAACCGCGTGAATCTGCCAACGGCGCGAACCATCGTGTCCACTGGGCTGCCCGCTCAGTTTATCGATGGTCGGCCTGGCGTCACGGC
>CAUJKL010000865.1 GCA_963204995.1 Planctomycetota bacterium
GCGGAACTTGGTGCGAAACGTGGCGAAGGTGGAGTGGTCGATGTGACGTCCTTCGACCAGCCAGATAAAATCAAACCGATAGTGGCAAGCCTCTTCCAACTTGCGACTGCTGCGGATGCCGCGGTACATGCCGTACAGGATGGCCCCGGCGATGTATCGTGGATGAATCGGTGGCTGCCCCCAGGTGTCCGTTGTACTCGGCGTCCCAGTCGGACCAATCAATCTCCGCCAAGATTTCGTCGACCAAACGAACTGGATCGTCCTTGTCGATCATCGAGTCCAAAGTGGGAGAAAAAACTCGTGTCCGTTCCCGATCCAGAAACGGTTCGGCCCAATAACCCGTGACTAACATGGCACACCTCCTTCCGCCGAAGGAAACGCAGACTCTATTTATATTACGAACCTATCCGGAGGATCGATCAGCTAGCACCAAGCGGTTTTGCTAAACTGCATTGCCAGCAAATCGGCTGATTAAATCAACAGACCCCTGGTAAAACGGTGGAGTCGAAGCGGCGTCCCTTGCCATGGCGCGATTCCTCTTGCTGCGTCAATGCGGCGATCGCCCGCTGACGTGAAAACGTAGTGCGCGACGATATAGCGAGATGTGGATATAGCAGTGAGCGAGCAAATTGGCAATCGAGACCATTGCTGTCATTGCTATCGCCCGGTGATGCACGAAATCGATCGAAGTCAAGTTCGGCTCGGTCGTGCTGCGGTCGGCGCACCATCGGTGCTCGCGATGTGGCACCGTCGTTTCAAATTTCAAATGCCTCGAGTTCTCAAAGCTGCGAACGATTTTCTCCGTGGAATGTTATCGATACTCCAAGAGCTCGAATCTTAGTCGTTAACAACCTCCGCGGCTCACGCGGAGTGCTGTGACTTGTCACAGCTTTCACCTGCGGCCTTTGCCGCTTTCGCTCCGAGGCTGTGATTTTATTGGGTGGGATAGGCTTCTAGCCTGTCAGAAATACGGGGAAAATGACAGGCTGGAAGCCTATCCCACGATTTTTTCACAACCTCTCCGGGAGTGAACTGCGGTTGGAAAGTTGGAAAGTGGCTGTGCCACAAAATTGGAGAGCGGCGACGAGTCGCCGTGCTCCAAATTCTCATCAGTGCTTCAACTTTCGCAGTTCGCGCTTCGCGACGAGATATTCCGACGCCGCCGTGCGAACTTGCGCAGGCAAGCGATTTTCGAATTCGTACCCGGACGCGCTGTCGCTCAATATTTGCTCCAACCAACTCGGCGGAATCTTCGGCTCGGCAAGTTCCAACAATCCGCCCAGTTCGTGTAGCACGGTCGGGTAACTTCTGCGTTTGATCTCTTGCTGACTCTTGATCGCCGTCGAACGAAAACGATGGTTCGATGCCACGAACTTTTCGGCAATGCGTTGTGCCTCCTCGTCGCCGGCCAAATACAGGGCGATGGGGAACTGGCCAAAGCCGCATTGCACCTCTTCGTCCAGTTGATGAACGAAACCACGCTGCATCCCACGAGCTTCACAATGAACGTGCAAGAAGTCGCCTCGCCAGTGCTGCGATGCTCGGAAGATAATTTGATACTCCTTCGCACCCTCCAAGGTGCCTTGCCGCGAACGTCGTAACTTGAAGTACACGCCGTATCCGTCTTGAATCGTTCCGCTGGCGATGACCGATTCCATGGGGGCCACGAGTTCGTACTTTGTCGTCAACGAGTTCTTCGATCCGGCATCGCCCGAACCGGTCAGCTTCGCTCCCTCCCAACCGCCCGTCGCATTCAGTCCGAGCCCCCTGGCATCTTCCTTCTTCTTCTCGATGCTAATGCCTCCGCTGTAGTCCGAAGACAGAGTTGTACGTGGCGAATAGTCGACGACGCGAAAACTTTGCTGAGGGCTCGTCATGCGAAAGAAGAATTCAGTCAACTCGGCTTCCGAACCGGAATCCAAGATCGACGAGACTTCGAATTTCGCTTCGAGCAATCGTTCGCCCGAATGCAGCAGAGCAAACTCCTCGTCGGTCACGTCGCGGCAAGCGACAGCTGGCATCGTATCGAAGCGGACTCTGGGTGGCTTCGCGTTGGCGTCGGTTGTGAACGAAGCGATGGCCAGACAGAGTAGAGAAATGAACGTGCGATCCATCACGAGTGACTCCTATGACTGAGATTCGTTCGAGCGATCGATGAGCCGATCATTCCAACTTGCGTCGAGCGATCCAGTTCGACGACTCGTTCAGTTGCCAGTCGCACAATCCGCGCGAGGCAACCGTTCCGTCATGGAATCTTGTCTTGGTAGAGGTCTTTGCACGAAAGGCAACTGCTAGCGACTTACGAGTCCTCCGCCCCCAGGGAACAACACATCGAAGGCGTTGTTCGAAAGCAATGTTAGCGCCTGCGATTCGAGAGTCAAGTCAGCGGTAAACTACCACCGTCGAAGTTGCGAGACTTCTGAACGCTCGCGAGTTCAGCTACCACGAATTCAGCTACTCGGACATTTGCAAAGGTCGCTACCAGTGCTTGCCCAAGCGTCGCTTCGACGTCCGCGTTGCCTGGGCGGAGACTCGATACTAACTATGGACTCTCGCAAGTTCCTCTCCCTCGGCGATGATCTTCGCCTCTTCATCCGCCAATTCCGCGAGCCGCGCCCGCACCGACTCGTCGGGGCCGAACATTTTCGCCAGTCGAATGTACGTCGTGTGGTGCCGAGCCTCCGATTCGAACAAGCCGTCATAGAACGCCGCCAGCTCTTTGTCTGCGAGATTGTCTCGCAGAAGGCCAAAACGCTCACACGATCTTGCTTCGATCAGCCCAGCCACCAACAACCGGTCGATGGCACGTTGAGGTTCCTGCTTGCTGACCAAATCGTTGAGGCGACGACCGTATTGACTCGGCTTCAGCCGCCGAAACTCGATGCCGCGCTGCTTCAAGATCTCGATCACCATGTGAAAGTGTTCGAGTTCTTCGTTCACGATCGTCGTCATCTCGCGGCAGAGTTCTTCGTTATCGACATAAGCGAACAGCAAGTTCATGGCCGTCCCAGCTGCCTTCTTCTCGCAATGGGCATGATCGATCAAGACCTCGGCGAGGTTCTCGTCCACTTGTTTCAGCCACCGCTGGGGTGATGTCGAGTGCAAGTTAAGCATGGTCTGAATGATAGAATCGCCAGGTAAACGCCTGCAACGGGGGTGAGGCAGATCCGTCCGCCAAGATATTTTTCACTATTTTGGAAAAATTCCCGGAATTCCGACCCGGTTTTGGCTCCGTTTTTCAATAGATACTTATGGAGGGACGATTGTCATGACGGGAATCGAGCCGATGCCAGCAAATAACTCTTCCGTAGCCACCTATCTCTGGGGCGAGCAACTGGCCGACGAATTAACGTACTTCGAATACGAAGCGCGTGCTCATCCACGGACTAAACTGACGGTTGAACTCGTGGCACGTGCGTCCAACGGCAAGGGGAACGTTTTTGGCGCGACGTTCAACGTGGTCACCACTGATATCTCACCGGGCGGGATCGGATTCTTGCATACCACCGCAGTGCCCGATAAGTTCCTCGCGATCGAGCTGGGTGCTAAACATCGACGAGCTTTTGTATTGGTCGAGGTTGTACGCTGCCGATCGGTGGGAAACCTCTACGAGATCGGCGCTAAATTCATTCGACTGCTGGATGTTTTCGACAGTCTATCGCGTTCTCCATCCGCGCGGCAATCCATCCTGACGAGACGAAACGGCGGAGCAGGTTCTGAATGACCTGGTGCAGGGACTTTCGTGTCACGTCGGGTAGCGAATTCCAGTCGAGTGATTCGCCACGTTCATCCACAAAGCCATGCCAACGCAGCGTCAGAGGCCAACCAGCTGTCCGAGCTGCGACGTTGACTTGCTCTGCGACGCGTAACCCCCACAGCAAGCCGAACGCGTCGCGAAAGTCACGCCAGACAACATCGAGCGATCCAGCCGCAGGTGCTCTGCGGATCGCGAGCTGCGATGCCACAATGCAGGCGAGAACGCAACAAGCGAAGCCCGTGATTGTGGGAGATGCGTCAACAAACTCGCAAATCAAGGGCAACGATTTGGAAAGCATGAGCAGCTGGCCAACGCCGAACAAAATCGCGGGGAACCAATATCGTGTGGCCAGGAAGTTTGTGATGCCGAGCCCAATGAGGACTAGCATGAACCAAGATCGCGCGCCTTGCACGTCGGGCATTTGACCATCACGAAGAACCAAGCTCTCTGCAACCGGCAGAATCAGTATCGCCCACAGTGAGAAGACCACAAAGTGCCAGCCGCGATCCTGCGGGCGTTTGGCTCCCAGCAGCGACATCAGCGGGCAAATGCTGCTCGCAGCGGCTGCGAAGACGAGTGCCGATTCCCAGCGAGCGTTCTCGTCCACGTTGTTGTGGTGCGCAACGGCGATCATTAGGTGTGCGCCGCCGATTGCGCAGACGCTGCCCAGTGTCCAC
>CAUJKL010000866.1 GCA_963204995.1 Planctomycetota bacterium
GCTATTCTTCGGCAAGTGTTTTTCAACTTGCCCTTTATCCGGTCGCTTCCATTCGCGGCCATTCGCGTCATTCGCGGGGCACCTTCGATCAACGCTAGAATGGCACCGACAGTTCGTTTCACCACATCTACACGAGGAGTAATGAAGATGTTGTTTCCCGATGAAAGCTACAGAATCATGGCGGCGTGCTTCGAGGTTCATAACCGTATGGGATGCGGATTCACGGAGGCGGTGTATCAGGAGTGCTTGGAAATCGAGTTGGAGTTTCAAGGCATTCCGTTCCTCGCTCAGCATGAACTGCAACTCGCCTATCGCGAGAAAACCTTGAAGCAAACATTCAAGCCAGATTTCATCTGTTACGACAAAATCGTCGTTGAGATCAAGGCGGCGGAGCAATTGATTGGCAAACATGAAGCTCAAGTCATCAACTATCTAAATGCAACGGGTTATGAACTCGGGATTCTGGTCAACTTCGGCACACATCCGAAACTGGAATATAAACGTCTGGCTTTAAGTAAACGGTCGTAAATGTTCTTTTGGTGTGCCCGCGAATGACGCGAATTTGCGCGAATGAAAACAACGAATATGTGAGCGATACAAAGTACCAAAGGCATAAGTCATAAGTACCGTCACATCTTTTGACACAAACCCGATCTTCCTTCATTATTCGCGCCTATTCGCGTCATTCGCGGGCAACCTCTTCCTCATACAGATCATCAATAGTGACAAACCGCGCAATCGGTCTTCGCATCGACCGCCTTGCCGTTGATTCCAGTTTTCGTACTCTCGCGGTGGCAGTTTACGCACCACCCCATCGTCAAACTCTCGAATTGTTCCATGCGTTGCATCGATTCGACGGGTCCGTGACACTTCTGGCACGTGATGCCAGCCGCGACGTGGGCTCGGTGATCGAAATACACATAGTCAGGCAAATTGTGAACCCGAACCCACTTGATTGATTCAGGCGTCGCTCCTGCCTTCGGCTGCAATGTCTCGTCCAAAGCGAGCGAGTCGTACAGCTTGCGGAGCTCTGCGGAAACGATCGGCTGCGGCTGGCGTTTCTCTTCGTCGGCCTTGTTCATCTCGTCTTGCAGCACGTCAAACGAACTGGTGACGACCTTGTGGCACTTCATGCAGACATCCGTCGATGGAATCCCGGCGTGACGGCTCTTGTCGGCGGCCGAATGGCAGAACATACAGTCGATGCCAAGCTCGCCGGCGTGCAGTCGATGCGAGTATGCGATCGGCTGCTTCGGCGCATAGCCTTGTTCGTGATCTGGCAAACGCCAGGAGGCCATGCCGGTCACGAGCGTAATCAGACCAAAGCAAAGCCCGATAAGTAAGACGACAGTGATGACGCGTTGTTGCATCGAAGTTTTCAGTTTGTCAGTGTTAAGTGTTCAGTTCTGGCCCTAGACTCTCCGCTCTCGTCTCTCAACCCTCTTAGCATTTAATCTCTGCGTTCTTTCTGGCATAGAACCACCAGTTCACGGCCAGACAACTTGCGTAGTAACCAGCGAAGCCGTACAGCGCATACTGCGGTCGACCGGCTTGGATCTGCGATGCGAACACCAACGGAATCAGGAACGCTCCGTAGGCGGCAATCGCCGAAGTCCATGCCAGCACCGGCCCGGCTTGCTCTTTGGAGAAAATGAACGGGATCATGCGGAACGTCGATCCGTTGCCAATCCCGGTCGTCGCAAACAAGACAATGAACGTCAGCAAAAACGGGATGAAATACTTTTCTGGATTCTCACTTTCACCGGCCAACGACACGATGTAACCCGCCGTGATCGTCGCAGCAACCATAATCCAAGTGTCCCACTGAGTGACCCGCGCACCGCCGAACTTGTCCGACAGCCAACCGCCGATGGGCCGCACCAAAGCCCCAACCGCCACGCCGATCCAGACATAATTCGCCGTCACCAGCCCATTGGTCTTGGTAACGAAGATGTCGTCCAACAGCTTTGGAAAGGCCGATGCGTAGCCGATGAACGAACCAAACGTCATCGTGTACAGCCACGTCATCACCCAGTTGTGTTTGTTGCTGAAAATGGCGAACTGTTTGTTGAGCGGTCCTTGAATCGTCTTGGGTGTCGCGAACTTCATTAGCAATAAGGTCGTCGCAACGGCGACCGCGACAACCAGCAAGATGCGGAGCAACTCGGGGATCGGGATAGGAACGAACACCAACAGCACGACGCCGACACCGGCCCCCAGAAATCCGATCATTTGCAGCCACATGTACTTGCCGATGGCCACTGGCGTTGGGCCACAGTCATGCTGCGGCAGGTTGTTCATCAACAGCCATGTCAGCACGGCGAGCAGTGTCAGAATCGGTATCCACACAAATGCAGCGTTCTGAACCCACAGTTGGTTGCCGGGACCGAGCTGCTGCGGCGAGCCGCCCAATGTTCCGAACATGCCGATGGTGATCACCCACGGAATCAAAAACTGCATTACGCTAACACCCAGATTGCCCAGCCCGGCGTTCAAGCCGAGCGCCAGTCCCTGCATTTTCTTGGGATAGAAGAACGAGATGTTGGACATCGAAGACGCAAACGCCCCGCCCCCCACTCCCGACAACGCGGCGAACGTGATGTAAATGCAGAACATGGTGTCCTGGCGAGTGAGTACATAGCCCGTACCGATCGCGGGCAAAATCAACAGCAAGGTCGTCATGAACTTGACGTTTCGCCCGCCGCAGATCGCGATCATGAACGAATTGGGGATCCGCAACGTCGCGCCCGCTAACCCGGCTACCGCTGGCAGCGTGTACATCAGCGTCTTATAGGCGTTGTCGTCGAGCGGCTCGCCATCGTTCATGAACGTGAAGTTGTACAACTCTGGGTTGGCAAAATGAACTCGCTGCATGATTTTCGCGATCATGCCCCAATACATCCACACCGCAAAGCCGCACAGCAAGTTCGGAATCGACGTCCACAGGTTTCGATTGGCGATGCTTTTGCCAGTCGAAGCCCAGAAGGCGTTGTCTTCAACGTCCCAGCGTTCGGGTGTGTGTGCCATGCTATCAGTCCAAGGTCAACATAGGTCGGAACAAGCTTGTGCAGTTCCGACATCGATTCGTATTCTTTCGTATTCTTGCCGGAACTGCGAAGACTTGTTCCGGCCTGCTGTCTCATTCAATGTGATGTGCTACATCCGGTGTCTTTGCGACCGTCATGCGGCGGATCACGATGTGCATCCAAACCACGCACACCAGGACCACCACAAAGAAAAACATCCAACAACTTGTCCACAGACCGGTCTCTTTAAGCAAATAACCGAAGATGACCGGACAGACGAATCCTCCCAATCCACCAAGTACTCCGACGATGCCGCCAACGACGCCAACATCGTTCGGAAAATAATCTGGAATGTGCTTGTAAACTGCGGCCTTACCGATCCCCATCACGGCTCCAATGATCAAGCTGAGCCCGGTGAAGACCCAAATGTTTGCTTGAAAGAAGATTTCGGTGATGCCTCGCGCCAACAACTCTTTCTTCTTGACTTGCTGCCCGTTCGTGACAACGGCCTCTTGCCAAGACGTAGCTCGCGGCCAGATGAGCAGTCCCTTGACTCGCTCTTCCTTGGCGACCAGATCTCCGGAACTGGCCTTGAGCGGATATCGATGCGTTCCGAGCTTAGCGGTTTCAACGACGACTTCGGCACCCGAGACAGACGTGACAGTACCCGCCGCGCGGGCCATGATGCCGCTGCCCGGCGAACGGATGTCCATCTGCGGCACGACCAGCAACGCACAACAGACCAGCGATGAACCGAACACCCAGTACATGATGGTTCGCGCGCCCCAGCGATCCGACATCCAACCACCCGCAGCTCGAATCAACCCAGACGGCAGACTGTTACACGCTGCCAATGCTCCGGCCAAAGCGACGGTCGTTCCGTAAGCATTCACATAGTACGGCACGAGCCATTGAGCCAGCGCCACGAACCCGCCGAATACGAAGAAGTAGTACAGTCCAAATCGCCAGACGCGAACGCTCTTCAATGGTTGCAGCCGCGCGACGAGCGACTTGGCTGCCGCGCCTTCGGGAAAATGGTTCTTCGCCGTCAGCAGGAACAGGACCGCCGTGCCGATCAGCAACGCAGCGTAAAGTTTTGGAAGGTGTCGCCAGCCTTCGAGATTCTGTCCGTTTTCGGTGAGCCAATTCAGAACATGAGGGGCACCCAGCGTTGTCAACGCCGCCCCGGCATTTCCGGCACCAAAAATACCCAGCGCCGTGCCTTGCAATCCCTTGGGAAACCAAACGGACGTATAGGCGATGCCAACGGCGAAGCTCGTCCCGGTAAAGCCGAAGCCGAGTCCCGCTGCAAAGAACTGCCAATAACTGTCGCAGTAGCTGACCAGATACATCGGGATGGCCGAGACCAGCAGCAGGATGCCGAGTACCGGCTTGCCGCCCCACTGATCCGTCGCCACGCCCAACGGCAAGCGAAAGAGGGCTCCGGTCAATACAGGAATGCCGATCAACCAGCCCATCTCGGACGGATCCCACTTGTAAATCCCGTTGTCAACCAGGAACGTGATCAACACGCCGTTCATCATCCAGCAGGCGAAGCAGATCGTGAACGCGAACGTATTCAGCGTCAGGATCCACCACGCCATGCGGCGTTCTTCCGGCGAATGAAAGTTGCTCATGTTCATGGGACTTGTGCAGCGATTCTCAAGAATGCTTGCGACCGTACCAGCGGACGACCTGCGGCTTGCGCCAGAGGTAAGGGTTGGGAATGACCAACACGTGAACCAGTCGCGTGAAGGGGAAGAAGCCGATCGTCAAAAATGCCAGCACGATGTGGAACTTCACCAAGTGCGGCATCGCCGCAATGAAACTGACGTCTGGATTGAGCTTGAAGATCGACCACAGGTAGGGCGACAAGTTCGAGGCGAACCAGGACGATCCCCAAGGGTGAAACAGCGCGACGCTAATCCCACTGGCCGTCTGCAACAAAAGCATTGCGAACAGGATCCAGTCGGTGAGCGTCGTCACGTTGCGGATTTTCGTATTCGAGAAGCGACGAACGACAACACCAACCAATCCCACCAGCGTGAGGAAACCGAAAGCCAATGCCGTCACTTCTAAAACGTAAAGCCTGAGCGGATGACTGTTCCACGCCAGAATCGTACGAGGAATCAGGAAGGCAATGAAATGCCCAGCGGTTACGACCAAGATGCCGTAGTGAAACGGCACGACGGCCCAGAAGTGATGCTTGTTCTCCAGGAACTGGCTCGACAGGCTGGAGTACGAAAACGACTGCATCCGGTAGCGGTACACGGTCATTAAGAAGAACGTGAACAGACAGACGTAAGGCAGTGCCACGAACAGAAATTGGTCGAGAAAATGTTGGCTCATGGCTTTCTCGTGGGGGCTGGAGCTTGATGAATCATGAAATCGGAGTTCGGATCGTCCTCGAGCGAAGCACCAATCGTTAGCGGTACGAGGTCCATCGGTTCCCCGCACGACAATGCCTCGCCAGCCATGACGCCAGCGACCGGATAGGCGTGCAGCGGGTCGCTGGCAAACGCATCTCGTCGATTCGCGGCAGGAGGCGAGTTATCTTCAGCGGCTTCGCCCCAGATGTGTCGCAGAACCAGTGCGAGACACGACACAACGGGTGCATAGGGTGTGTCTTTATCCTGCAACGCAGCATTCATCTTTTCGACTGCCGGTTGCACGCAGACTTTTACAAAGCGCGTGGCTTCATCGTCAGGCATGGCTGCCACCACGGCCAAGACGTGACACAAGTGATCGGTCAATTCGGTCGATTCTGCCAGACCGTACTTTCTCAGTTCCTGACGCATGCGCACGAGGAACATGCCGCGAGCATACTCTTCGCCGAACAAGTGCCAGCCGACCTCCAAGGCACAGGCTGGGTTCACGTCGAAAGTGTGTGTAAAAGCCTCTTCGACTTCGTACAACTCACTTTGGTCGACAAACGATCCAAAGGCCGAGGCCTCGCTGGCCGCTTCCGGCAGTTCATCCATCAGCAGCACGTACAGCAACTCGACCGTTTGCACGGTATGTTCGTCCGGATAGCTGAGCAGCTTGCTCAGTGCGTTCAGTACTTTGGGTAGGTGTGACATGTGGTTCTTTCCTAAAGTAGCCATCACGCTCCGTCGTGATGAGCCTCATGCGTTACGGCTTGCAGTTCACAACCGCTTCGCTTCAACTAGTCCTCGATAACTGAGTCTTCTCTCGATCGATCGTCTATCCTGTCAGGCTCGTCACGGCGGAGCGTAACATGTGGTTCTTTCCTAAAGTAGCCATCACGCTCCGCCGTGATGAGCCTCTTTCGCTACGGCCTGCGGTTCACAACCGCTTCGCTTCAATTAGTCGTCGTTAACTGAATCTTCTCTCGATCAATCGTCTATCCTGTCAGGCTCGTCACGGCGGAGCGTGACGGCTACAATCCTCGTTCCGTCGTGATGAGCCTCATGCGTCGCGGCCTGCGCTTCGCAACCGCGTCGCTTCAACTAGTCCTCGGTAACGGAGTGTTCTCTCAACGTCTTGTCTAACGTGTCAGGCTCGTCACGGCGGAGCGTGACGGCTACAAACCTCTCTGCGGTCCGCCGACGAAGCCGAAACCCGCGTCAGTACGGTGTTCGTGCGGCTCTTTCAACATTTCGATGGCTTGCTCGCGGTGCATCGGCGGAATCACAAATCGATCCTCGAACGTGCAGAGCGAAGTCAGCTTGTAGATTTCGTCCGCTTCCTCACGCGTGCAGTTCGCTTCGTGCAGCATGCGGTCGGCGGTGGCTCGATCGACGTCACCGACCGTTTCGGCTCGGCGGTGCCAGCGAACGGCCTTTTGTTTTCGTAGTGCGTAGCGAACGACGCCTTCGTGTCCCGCTCCAAACAAGTTGGCCAAAAACTTCATCGGGACGCGAGAATCGTCGATGTCGTGGAACAGATTCTCACTCACATGATGAATCGTGTCTTCCGGCTTACTGGCTTGGACAGGCGACATGGGAGGGACATAGAAGAGCATTGGCAACGTGCGAAATTCGATATGAGGTGGCAGCGCGATCTTCCACTTCATCACGAATTGGTAAACGGGCGATCGCTGTGCCGATGCGATCACGCCGTCCGAGATGCCGCTCTTCTTGGCGTCGGCGATCACTTCGGGATCGAACGGATCGAGGATCATCGAGCGATGGCCTTCGACCAACTCGTCGTCCGGCAGCTTGGCGATTTCCTCGATCCGATCCGCGTCGTACAGCAACACGCCCAGGTAGCGAATACGACCAACGCAAGAGTGAAAGCAAGCCGGAGCCTGCCCCGTTTCCAATCGTGGGAAACAGAGAATGCACTTCTCCGACTTGCCGGTGAACCAATTGAAATAAGTCTTCTTGTAAGGGCACGCCGAGACACAGGACCGCCAGGCGCGGCACTTCTTCTGATCGATCAGCACGATGCCGTCTTCGCCACGCTTATACAGAGCACCCGACGGGCACGACGCGACGCAGGTTGGATTCAAGCAGTGATTGCAGATCCGCGGCAGATAAAAGAACACTAATCGCTCGACCGAACTCAACTGTAATCGCTGTTCTTCGGTGAGCCCTGCCAGGTTCGGATCGTTCTCGGCATAGATCGGCGACCCGCCGAGATCGTCGTCCCAGTTCGGTCCGGATTGCACGTCGATCTTTTCGCCGTCGATCATCGAGATCGGTTCGGCGGTCGGTTGATCGGAGCCTTCCGGAGCGTTGAACAGGTTCTGATAATCGTACGTCCACGGTTCGTAGTAATCGTCCATGCTGGGCATGTGCGGATTGTGGAAGATGTTGGGAATGATCTTCGTGCGGCTAGTCGATTTGATGCTCAGCTTGCCGTTGCCGTTGCTTTCCCAACCGCCTTTGTACTTCTCTTGATCTTCCCACTTCGTCGGATAGCCGGTGCCCGGCTTGGTCTCGACGTTATTCCACCACATGTATTCCGCGCCTTTGCGATCGGTCCACACATTCTTGCAGGCAACGCTGCACGTGTGGCACCCGATGCACTTGTCCAAGTGGAATACCATCGAGATTTGGGATCGGACGTTCATTTATTTGTGACCTAGCTGGGGTTGGTTGGGTGGAGCGGAAAGTATTGGCCCGCGAATAACGCAAATGGGCGCGAATCAGGAGGAGAAAGAAGTAGGTGATAGCCCCACAAATCCCAGTGCGTTTGCATTATCAACACTCCCTTTCTCAGTGCTTCATTCGTGCCCATTTGCGTCATTCGCGGGCACCTTTCTCTTCCCAGTATCAATACACCGGTTCGCCCGGCAGTTTTCTTACGAGTAAATGCGTATCACGGTTACAGCCCACCGGTCCCCAATAGTTGAAGTGGAAGGTGAACTGGCCGTAGCCGCCGATCATGAAGTTCGGTTTCAATCGCGTTCGCGTCAGGCTGTTATGACCACCGGCTCGACGTCCCTTTCGCAGAGGCGATTTCGGGATACCGTGCGTTCGCTCCGGCGCGTGGTACTGCATGCAGATACCAGGCGGGATGCGACAGCTGACGATGGTTCGTGTCACGATCACGCCGTTGTCGTTGAAGACTTCGACCCAGTCGTTGTCTTTGATATCCATCTTCTCGGCATCTTTATCGTTCATCCACAACGGATACACGCCACGTGACAGCGTCGTCATGCGTTGATTGTCGCCATAGGTCGAATGGATATGCCACTTGCCGTGCGGCGTCAGGAAGTTCAGCATGATGACTTCACCAGGCTTCTCGCCCATCTCGCTGAACTGCAAGTCCGAGTACTGCGTCGGCAGCGGCTTCGGCTTGTAAGTCGGCAGATGCTCGCCGAAGTCGATATACACGGGATGATCGAGGTAAAACGATTGACGTCCGGTCAGCGTTCGCCACGGCACATCGGCTTCGACGTTGTACGTGAACGGCGAGTACGAACGACCATTCTCGATCAAGCCCGACCACATCGGACTGTTGATGAACCGTCGCGGCTGACTCTGAATGTCCTTGAAGGACGTCCGAAAACCGCGATTCTTCTCGCCCAGATGGGCCAGCGGAACACCTGTCTTCTCCTCCATGTTTTTATAAGAGCGATAAGCCAACTCGCCGTTCGTCACGGTGGCGAAATGCAAGATCGCATCACAGACGTCGATATCTCGATCGAGCGACGGATAGGTGTTGCCGTCCCAGGTCTCGGTGTGGTGCGACTTGAGATACTCGTCGTACTCGTCGGCGATCGCATAAGACGTGCCATGCGCCCCCAGGCCATTCTTGCGAGCCAGCGGGCCGAACGAGATGTACTGCTTGTAGACGTTCTTGTAGTCACGCTTAACGACTTTGAAGCCCGGCATCGTCTTGCCAGGAATGGCGTCGCCCTCGCCTTTGCTCCACTGATCCATATTCGGCTGAGCGATCTCGGCCGCCGAGTCGTGAGCCAAGGGAACGGCGACGAGATCATCGACGGGTTCGGGGAAGTGCTGCTCGGACATTTCCGAGAATGTCTTCGCGACCGCTTTGAATATCGCCCAGTCGCTCTTCGACTCCCAGCACGGCGGCACGGCTGGCGAGAGCGGGTGAATGAAGCTGTGCATATCGGTCGAGTTGAGATCCGCCTTCTCATACCAGGTTGCCGCTGGCAGGATGATGTCGGAGTAAAGTGCCGACGTATCCATGCGGAAGTTGAGATCGACGACCAAGTCCATCTTTCCTTGCGGAGCCTTCTCGTGCCAGGCAACTTCCTTGACGGAATCCTGAGCCAGCTCTTGGCCGACTGCGTTGTCGTGGGTGCCAAGATAGTGACGCAAGAAGTACTCGTGTCCTTTCGCGCTGGCCATCAATGCGTTGCCGCGCCAGATGAACCAGACACGTGGCCAGTTCTCTTCCGCGTCAGGGTCTTCGACCGAGAACTTCATCTCTTTATTCTGCAAACGCTTGGCGACCCAATCGGCGACTGCTTCGGGCGTCTCGGCACCGGCGGTGCGAGCTTGCTTCGGAACGTCGAGCGGATTTTCTGGGAACTGCGGATAGAAGGGCAGCCAACCTTGACGCACGGCTCGGACCTGCATGTCCATCGTGTGTCCTTTGGCCGTCGTGTGTTCGCCTCCGTGCTGTGGCACCGTGTGATAGTCGGTGAATTCCTTTTCGTAACGCCATTGATCCGTGTGGACGTAATGCCAGCTGGGTGCGTTTTGCAATCGCGACGCCGGATACCAGTCCTTGGCCAACGCAATCGACGCCCACGACTCGGCCGGAGCGAGTTTCTCTTGGCCGACGTAATGAGCCAGTCCACCGCCGTTCACGCCAACACAACCGCAGAACATCAACGCATGAATGCCTGCCCGATACATCAGATTGGCGTGATACCAGTGATTGATGCCCGCTCCGATCAGGATCGTGCATTTGCCGTTGGTATGTTCGGCCGTCGTGCCCCATTCGCGAGCGAAACGGATCAGCACGTCGCGACCGACGCCGGTGTATTTCTCACTCCAGGCGGGAGTATACGGTGCGTCGGCATCGTCGTAGTCGGCGGGATATTCTCCGGCCAGCCCGCGATTCACACCATATTGCGCCATCAACAGGTCATAGGCCGTCGTGACTTGGACCTGCTCGCCATCGACGGTCGTCAGCGTCTTGACCGGAACGCCGCGAGTGCAAACGCTGCCCGCGCCGAAATCGTCTAGTTCGACTTGTACGACAGAGTCATGATCATCAAGGAAACTCAATTGCGGCTTGATCTCGCTGCCGTCCTTGCCGTCTTCGAGCTTCAAGTTCCATTTGCCCTTCGTCGAACCCCAGCGGAAGCCGCTGCTGCCTTGCGGCATCTTCGGAGCCTGAGCCTCTTCATCCCACATCAGGAACTTCCACTCGCCATGCTCCTGATCTTTGTAGTTCTCCAATCGTCCCGCTCGCAGCAACTGACCGGGCCGCACGATACCATTCTCGCCCTTCTTGATTTCGACGAGATAGGGAGCGTCGGTGTACTTCTTGGTGTAGTCGAGGAAGTATGGCGTCTTCTTCTGATGATGGAACTCGGTGAGCAGCACGTGATTCGTCGCCATCCACCAGGCACCGTCCTGCCCCGTGTTCACGGCAACCCATTCGTCGGCGTACTTGGCGACCATGCTGAAGTCGGGCGAGAAGACCCACAGCTTCGTGCCGTTATGCCGCCCTTCGGCCAGGAAGTGACAGTCGGGAGTCCGCGTCATACCGATGTTGGCTCCCATCGAAACCAGCATCTTGGCGTGATACCAATCGGCGCTCTCCTGCACGTCGGTCTGTTCGCCCCAAGTCTCGGGCGAAGCGGTCGGCAAGTCGCAGTACCAATCGTAGAACGACAGCGACACGCCGCCGATCAATTGCATCAGCCGTGCGCCGGAGGCGTAGCTGATCATCGACATGGCGGGAATAGGCGAGAAGCCAGCGATGCGGTCGGGACCATGCTTCTTGATCGTATGGATCATCGAAGCACTAATGATCTCGAGTGCCGTGTCCCAGTCGCAGCGTCGCAGTCCGCCTTTGCCGCGAGCCGTCTGCCAACGCTTCCGCGCGACGGGATCTTCGACGAGACTCTTCCATGCGTCGACGGGATCGGGATGATTGGCGCGAGCGCTCTTCCAGAGGTCAATCAACGCTCCGCGAATGTAGGGATACTTGACTCGCAGCGGGCTGTAGAGATACCAACTGAACGAGATGCCTCGTTGACAGCCGCGTGGTTCGTAAGGCGGCAAGCCGGCTTCGAGCAGCGGGTAGTCGAGTCCTTGCATCTCCCAGGTGACGATGCCGTCCTTGACGTGGATGTTCCACGTGCAGCCACCGGTGCAGTTCACACCGTGCGTGCTGCGGACCACTTTGTCGTGCTGCCAGCGGTTGCGATAGAACTCTTCCCACTGGCGACCTTGGGGATTGATCTCGTCGCGAATCCAGGCGATCGCGTCTTGCATAATGCTCATTCGGTAACCTCTTAGGTAGCGGAAGTCGCGAAACTTCCGACTCGATGGCGTCTCCCCGAATTCTCACGAATTCGGCTACGACCCTTGCGATAACTTGTGTACGGGCGTCGTATCCACCAACTTGCGGCGGACACTGATAAATCGTCGTCTCCAAATCGCGTCAAAACCAAAGACCAACCCGGCGGCCCCAGCCAGTCCCATCAACAGTAAAGCCACGCGACTAGCTGCCGGTTCCGCCGGACGTTCGCCCGCCGAGGCCTCGAAGTACGCAGCCAGTGCGTTAATCTCGTCAGCGGTCATCGGGTGGTTCTTGAAGATCGGCAACATCGTCTCGGTGCCCGGTGCCATCAGCCACGCGCTCAAAGCTTGCCGCCCTTTCAATCGTTCGTAGATATTGGTCAGATCCGGGCCCAGCCGTCCGCCGCCTAGCGATGGCGTGTCGTACATACTGTGGCAGGAGATACACGCCGTACCGCCAGCTTCCAGTCTTGCATGACCGAGAAAGATGGCTCGCCCAAGTGCGCGATCTGCGTCCGTGAACGGCTTGTTCGAGATCTGCAAGCCCTTGAACTGCGACTCTTCCAGCTTCGATTCCGCTTCGATCAAATCCAGCAGCTTTTCTAGACGATCTTTGGTCAGTCCCGGCAGCGTCGGCATCGGAACATTGCGTGATTCTTCGAGGATCTTCTGAGCGTATGGATCACCGCTATCGATGACCGCCTTTGGATTCGCGATGAAGTTGGCGAGCCACGCTCGATCCTTTCGCTGCGTGACATCTTTGAGATCCGGTCCGGTCAGCCGCCCGCCGCCGATCGTATGACAGTTCATACAGTTCTGGCGGAAGTAGTCAGGTGTGTCTTGGGCCTGGAGCGTCGCGGCAGCCGCGAGAATCCAGAACACCAGAATTACAAAGGCAGTACGCCGAATGATGCGATGCGAGTTACGAAAGTCAGTGTCGCAACACGCACGGCACTGCGGCATGTTGAGAGATACGGGGTCATGCACTTTCTGCATCGCCAGCCTCGCCATCCATCGGTTAGGAAAATCGGCTGCGGAGTTGAGTAGATTCAGCGATCAGGTGATCGAGTAACTCAGCGTTTCGCAGTCCCAGGTTTGTTTCGGTTTAACTGTCGATACCGAAACGCATACCTCGTGCCATTTTTCACAAAGTCCGAAATTGGATGTTATTATCCGTTGAGTTACCGATGGTGGGCTCCAAAACGTGCGATGCCGCGCGCGCGGCGTTGTCATACGCACGGCAACAACGCAACAACGTAACCCGATGCGTAATACCAACTTGGTTCACTTTCGGGGGGCATCTAGTCGCGGATCTCGACTTCATACCACAGAGTGTTCTCTGTGGATCGCAGCGGCAGCACCGCACGGCCATTGGCAGCTCTGACCACAAGCGGGGAGCGGCGATCGCCTCGCTCGTCCAAGGGGTAGATGCTGACACGCTGGGCTGCGACCGGCAGCGCGATCTCGGCGTCGATGCCTTCGCACAGGATCGGTGCCGTTCCCCATTGGTCGCGTAGCGTGACGCGGTTATGGCCGAGATTCACTGTTTGGGCCTCGCTATTCTGCACGACACCATTGGCAGCAATGAGTATCCGCCCCGGTTGCTCAAATCCCTGGCCGTCCATGCAAACAAGAGAAACAGTCGCCCAGTCGAGTCGAGACCGTTGGATCTTCATCGCAACATTGCCGAGCCGGATGATGCGATCACGAACGAAACCAGTGAACACTTTCGTCCTGGCCGTATCCACAGCGAAGTAGCCGGCATCTGGTTGTGATCTGTCCAATCGGAGCTGTCCATTCGGAGGAGCGGCTTGGGGTGAATGCGAGGGCTTGCGATTCGCGGTCAGCTCCAACCCGACTCGATCGATGAACGGGTTAGCCGCAGCGAACTGATCGGCGGTCAGCGACCACGGATCGCCAGTCTCGTAAAGTTTCTCTCGTTCATCGGTCTTGCTCAGAGAAGCGAGTTGGCTCGTCGTGGCTGGTTGAAGATCGCCTCGCACAAACAACGCCACGCAGGCCGGCATGTGGATCAGCGTTGTCGGTTGGTTCTTGATGTCGAAATAGCTCGTGATGTGATCGGGCTCAAAGTTGGCATCGTGACAGTAAGCAAAGCTGTAGATGCCGTCCCACGACTGAAACGCCCCCATCGCAGCGATCATCGGAAATCCTTCGGCGGCGTAGGTATTGGGGAACGGATGGTTATACTCGCTGACCGTGAACGGCAGTCCGGCGACACGACGATTGGCGAGACTCTCGAGTGTGCCGGCATCGGCATTTACGAGAGCGACGTTATTGACGTACCAGTCCTTTCGATCCCAGGGTCGATTGGGAAAGTGCGGATGCTGCCAATACGCATGTGCGTCGATGTAGTCCAATCCGGCTTGCACATGCACTGGGCTGTACCCCAGCTGCGTTCCGGAGATCAACGCGCGAACGCCAAGTTGCTCTTTAAGGTAAGTCTCGAACTCGGTCCAGTACTTGTGCTCGGTGTCCCACAGGAAGTCGATGAAATCCTCGCGTGCTGCGGTCGTCAGATGCAGATTATTGCGTCGCAGCACGGAGACGCTCTGATCTTCGAGCGATTGCTCTTCCGGCAAACCAGCGACACCGCCCGCGCGAAGTGATACATCTTTGAGTTCATAGGTGTCTGGCTTCAGGCCCGTAAACGTAATCCGAGCATTGGCATCGTTTGCCTCGGCCAGGAACGTCAGTCGATGTTCCCGATCTGCCGGACCGACTGTCACATTGGTGTCCAGTCCCAATCGCTGCCAAGGATCATGCGCCATCATGCAATTCACGCCAACTTGTTGCTCGCGTTCCGATCGCATCGAGAAAGACAGCGTGTAGGCTTTCCCTTTTTCAAGGGCGAAACCGCTCTGTGTGAGCTGTGGCCGCCACGCTTCGCGGCCTTGACGGCGGACGATCAGCTGCAATCGTGTGGGACTTGGCACTACGGTCAGTTCGGCGTCAGTCAAATCGTCGGTTTCCAGATGCCAGACCTTAGAGTCATCCACCTTCAGCAACTCGTCGCCCAGCGGTTGAACTCCGTTGTTCCAGCGTTCACGCAGTCGCTGCGTCGTCGAGTACTTATTGACAAGCCAGGTATTCCACTGCTGACGAAAGGTGGCGGCGTACGGTTCCGGCAACGAATCGAGTTCGCCGCGACTCCACTGGTCAAACAAGGCGTTCTCGTTGTTGATCTCGACAAAGGCGATCGCGGGATCTTGGGTGTAGGCGAGTCCTGTATAGGGGTTCACATGAGTTAACAGATCGCGAGCGTAATTCCGCTGCAACTCGATCATTCGCGGCTCGAAGTTATCGAGCCCCTTGTCGTAGTTCGGACGCAGTTGTTGGGCGACAAAACCTTCCTTCGGTCCAAACGATCGCGACACGTGAAGGTTCAAATTCGTATAGATGCCACGCCGTTTGAGCTGATCGATCAAGTAGTCGAGTCGTTCCAGCTTCTTTGGGTCGATCGTCAGACGATTCTCGCTCTCGCCCCAGATGGAATACGAATCCATGTGGTGCATGCGCACAACGTTGATCCCGATGCTCGCGAGCCGTGCGGCTAGACGATCGGCTTGCTCGTGCGTGGGAAAGCAGGCTTCGAAGCAGAGATTCGTACCCCAAAAGCGGATGCGCCCGGCATCGTTGACGAACTGACCGTCTTGAACGCGAACGTGTCCCTCCTTGCCCGCTGGTGCATCCAGCCAACGCGACAGATTGGTAATGTTGTCGGACGCGTCATAGGAGACGAGGAACGGGAACAGATCTGGTGGATCCACAGGTGCAGGTAGCTGAGCAGTCGCGGTACTCGCGTTCCAAGCGAGCGACACTGCAAAGACAAAAGTCCACAGCCCCTGATACAAACGAGAAGCCATCATCAGTACCTCATACGGATCGTTTTTTGTCGGTAGCTGAGATGTTAGTCGCCAATCACGGCATCGGCTACAGCCGCCGGTTACTCGCTTGCGGCGCGGAACTCGGGCGAGTGGCTGTGGCGGAGTCTTCGACGCCACGGCTGATTGGAGTTCATGGTAAGCCGGGGCTTCGCGGACTCAGCCCCAGCCACCTCGTTCCATGAAGTTATTTCTTGGACGATCCTTG
>CAUJKL010000867.1 GCA_963204995.1 Planctomycetota bacterium
GTGGCGCTGGCGCTTCCCATGGGGTGCCGATTGCTGGGGTAATGTGGGCGCGATGGGGTCGGTAGTCTTTTTCGGTCTACTTTTTAAAATTTTAAAACGCGTTTTCCGAAAAAGACCCCCGACCCCGTTCAGACGCGGCCAACGGTCTCGCTACGGCTGGCAAGATCGGCTCTGCCGCTCGACGAAAAGCGGCGTTGCCGCGACCGAAAGCTGTGACAAGTCACAGCAGTCCAAAGTTTGCCTAGCCCGACGTAAACGTCGGACCTGGTATCGGCTACGCCGCGAAAGGACCGTAAACGGCTCCGTTTTTATTCAGGCAAAAATGGAAACGCTTCCTCTTCCATCAGGTGCGAAGAGCGAGAAGCATCATTGCCTCCGTTCCGCTTTCCCCGTATTTCTGACTGGCTGGAAGCCTATCCCACCCAATAAAATCACAGCCTCGGCGAGCGTTATATGACAATGCCGTCCCCCCCATTGGATTGCACTCGAGTCCCACCGCAGCTAGGTTAGCAGTAGAATAATTCTCGGGAATCGGTGTTCGCTTTACTTCCTTTTTCGGGCCTACCCAGTGAAGACGGAGTCGGACGACAGCTTGGATGACGAAGTCGCCGCTTGGATCGAGTCGGCGCGGCTCGGGTCTGCCGAGGCGTTGGGGACGCTGTTGCAGACTTTTCGCCAGTACTTGGCGATCATCGCCGAGCATGGATTGAAAGGCGACTTGCAGGCCAAGGTCGACCGGTCGGATGTCGTGCAGGAGACGTTTTTAGAGGCACATCGCGACTTTGCGAGTTTTCGCGGTCAAGGCCGTGAACAATTCGAGGCTTGGCTCCGACGCTTGCTATTGAACAACCTGTTGAACGAAAGACGGAAATACCGCGACACGCAGAAGCGAGACAGTCGAAGTGAGTTGGCGCTGGATCGCTGTGATACTCAGCAGCAAATAGAGCTTGTGAGCGCCGACACCTCGCCCACGCAGCGTGCCGTTCGGAATGAAGAGGCGACCCGACTGGAACTAGCCATGAGTACTCTCCCTGAACACTATCGCGAGATCATTCGGCTCAGAAATCACGAGGGTCTGTCGTTTGTGGTAATAGGTCGGCGGCTGAACCGCAGCCCGGATAGCGCTCGCATGCTGTGGTCACGTGCATTTGAAAGTCTGGCCGATGCCTTGGACCCACCACAATGAGTTCCGACGAATCTCACATTGTCGAGGACTACCTTGATCCGTGGCTGGCGGGCGTGCTCGATTCGGCAAGTGCCGCAGTGCCCTCTGCTCCCGACTCGGATGCCGTCTCCCCAGGCTGTGGTCCCACGCGTGTGACCTCTGACGAGGATCTCGCCACGCGAGCGGAGCGGATGTTGCAGTGTGCTCGCTTGATGGACGCCGTCTGGAGTGCCGACTCGTCGCGACCGACCCTGCACATGTCGCCGCGATTTGTTTCGGCGAGCCTTAGTTCTCCGCAGCAAATGGGGCGATTTGAAATCCTCCGTGAGCTAGGGCAGGGCGGCAGCGGTTTGGTGTTCTTGGCGTACGATCCGCTCATGCAGCGTGAAGTCGCACTCAAGATCCCGCAGCCGGGGATTCTGGTCACGGACGAGTTGCGAGACCGTTTTGTTCGCGAGGCTCGCGCCGGGGGGCTGTTGG
The DNA here is from genome assembly GCA_963204995.1 of Planctomycetota bacterium. Classification (GTDB taxonomy): domain Bacteria; phylum Planctomycetota; class Planctomycetia; order Pirellulales; family Pirellulaceae. The sequence goes on from CAUJKL010000867.1 coordinate 1,646, forward strand.
ATCATCCCAACATCGTGCCGGTGTATGAAGTCGCGGAAGTCGGTCCGATCTGTTACATCGCCAGCGCCTATTGCGAGGGTCCGAACCTGGCCCGTTGGTTGCGCGATCGCGAACAGCCTGTTGAGCCCCGGCGCGCGGCGCGGTTGGTCCGCATGCTGGCAGAAGCCATGCACCACGCGCACAGTCGCGGGATTCTGCATCGCGACTTGAAACCCAGCAACATCCTGCTGGTGCCGACCACTCCCACGAGTTCTTCCCCCGAAGACAGCGATTTCCCCTTCGTGCCGAAGATATCTGACTTTGGTCTGGCACGCTTCGTCAATCAAGACAGCGACTTGACGCGCACGGGAACTCCGCTTGGCACGCTCGCCTATATGGCACCCGAGCAGGCCGAGGGGCGTGTCCGAGACATCAGTACGGCCAGCGATGTCTATGCGTTGGGCGTCATCTTGTATCAACTGTTAACGCAGCGGGTGCCGTTTTCGGGCGACAGCGATCTGGCGACACTGCATCGCATCCGCGATGCCGAACCGGTGGCGCCCTCGAAACGTCAACCGGATGTCCCGCGCGACTTAAACGCGATCTGTCTCAAGTGTCTCAACAAACGAACTCGCGACCGTTATGCCTCGGCGGCGGATCTGCGTGATGATCTAGAGCGGTTTTTGGCGGGCCAGCCGACCGAGGCGAGGAATTTGTCGGCCGCCGAGCGTTGTCTGCGCATGGCTCGTCGCCGACCGGCAATAACGGCTTTGCTGGTCGTGGTCGTCGCGGCCTGTGCCAGCGGCGTGATCGGAAAAATTATCCACTCGCAAAACCTGGCTCAAGCCTTGGAAGAAGCCGAGTCCGAAAGAAGGCGGACGAAAATCGCCCTGGCGATCGTAACGGCCGAGCGACAACAAGTGGATGAGCAGCGGCAGCGCGCGGAGGCGGGCGAGTTGTGGGCACGGCAACTCGTCTATGCCGCGGACATGCGTGATGCCTACGAAGCCTGGCAAGGGAACGATCTCGCTGGAGTTCTCGGCCGGTTGGCGGCACACGTTCCGACGGACGGCCAACAGGATCTGCGAGGTTTCGAATGGGATCTTCTAGATCGTGCTAGTCGGCGCGTGCCCGAACAGCAATTTGTTCAGGATGTACACATCACGGACTGCGCCATCAGCGCGGATGGCGAGCGCATCGTGACCTGTGCCGAGGATGGGCAAGTACGCATTTGGGACGCAAAGAATGGTGCGTTGTTGCATTCGATTCCCGCTCACCAGAAACCGGCACGCAGTATTGCCTTGTCACCGGATGGATCGCAAATTGTCTCCGGCGGAGATGACGTCTTGGTGCAAGTTTGGGATCTGACGACCGGTTCGGCGGTCCGCACGCTAGGGACGATGACGACGGGCGTCGAGACGGTCGCTTGGTCTCCGAGTGGCGAGTGGATTGCCGCAGGCTCGAGGTACAGCGAGTTTCGGGTGTGGAAGGCTGACGGCGAACAAGTCCTACAAGTTAACAATGACCATCGACACGAGGCACTTGTATTTTCGAGGGACAGCCGCCGACTGTTTGTGCCTACGCGGGTGAATATCTCGGTGTGGGATTTAGTATCGGGGAAGCAGGTCGCGAGCCTTGACACGGGAGAACGTAAGAATATGCGGGCGATGTGCTCGTCCGCCGATGGAAAGCAATTGATTTGCAATGACCGGTTTAACGAGGGGCTTCACGTCATTGATGCAGAGACCGGGGGGGCCGCCTTCGAATTGAGAGGGGGCATTCCTTACTGTAAGCGGATTGTGAGCTCGCCCGATGGCAAGTGGGTGGCGACCGCTGGTGCCGACGGGATGTTACGGATCTTGCCGTTCGCCGATTCCGGCCTGAACACGGCGCTGCGTGAAAATCGCAAGAACGATATCGAGATCATCGCGGCGGCCCACGAGGGGACCATCACGTCGGTCTGCTTTCTCGACGAGGATCGAGTTCTCACGGCGGGGAGTGACGGATTCGCCAAGATCTGGAGCATCGAAGGGCTGCGTGCTTGGCGTTTTATTGGGGCGCCCAGCGAATCGATCGCGGCAAGTTTCAACCGTTTGCAAACGTGCGTCATTACCGCACCCGCTGGTCAGGAGGCACGTCCACTGCTCTATCATCTCGACCAGCAGGACCGTGCAGAGAGTTTGGAGGGAGCATCGTTCAACGGCTACGCGAACTCGCTGTCGCCAAATGGCCGCTGGTTCGCCATCGGTGGTCATGGAGGCGAGATTGGCATTTGGGATGTGGAGCAAGGACAACTGATGCAAGTGCGTCGCGACGCGATCGGAATGATCCAAAGTCTGGCGTTTTCGCCGGATGGCCAGACGCTCGCGGTGGGAGACGAAGCCTCGATTTCCGTATGGCGGACAAGTTCGGATTGGGGGACCGAGGCGACGACACTTGTCTGGCGGGCTCCGGCGACGGTTGCGGAGACGCTTCTGTTTACCCACGCTGGTGAAACGCTGATTGCCGCCTTGGACGGCGACGACAAGATCGGCTTTTGGGATGCCCGAACGGGAACACTCATTCGACATTTGGATTGCGGCTCGGGTGGATTGGTTGCGCTCTCGCCGGACGGTTCGCTGCTTGCGACGAATGACGATAGCGACCAAATTCAGGTTTGGGAATACTCGAACGTCAATCCTCTATTTGTAACGGAGGCGGCGATCGATGGCCGGAGTTGCCTGGTCTTCGCACCCGATGGGAAGACGTTGCTGTCCGCCAATTTTGACGGCACGATTCAGGCTTGGCATCTGCCCACACGGCAGCCTCTCGGCGTCGTCTATCGAACGCCTTTTCCGGGGCAGGTCATTCGCTCGATCGAAATCACACCGGATGGCCGCCGGATCGTGGCTGCGATGTCCGACCTAGAGGCACCTTCGATTCTCGTCTCGGATTTCTAGTCCCAGGTGCAGTTGGTTCGCAATGAGGCTGTGATTTTATTGGGTGGGATAGGCTTCCAGCCTGTCAGAAATACGGGGAAAATGACAGGCTGGAAGCCTATCCCACGATTTCTTCACAGCCTCAATGGGATTGAGCAGGGACGGAGGTCGAGCGGTGTGATCGGCCAGTTCCTCGCTCGTGTGCCACGGTTCGTGTGCCACTGCTTGCTTGCAAGCAGTGAACCCGGATTCTCCAAAAATCTGTCGATGTCGTGAATAACCCGGGGTGAAGGGCAAGGGGACGGCACTGCTTCTCCGCAGACTCCGAAGCAGTGGCACATCCCACATCATTCAAACCAGGGTCACTCGACCAAGAAATAAAATACCCCCACCGTTGCTCGTGCAACGGCGGGGGCCTTACTTCCCATGACAATCCGCCATTCCAATAAATTGGATCGGGGCGGCAAACTCGGTTTACAGACGGAACTCGATCGACGCCGTCGGGCCAGAGAATCCGAGGTTGCTTCCGAAACCGAGGGCGTCATCCGCGAACGTGTCGTTCATCCAGAACTGAGATTCCCAGACACCACGAATGTTCATTATTCCCCGACCAAACTCCCGGCTCCAACCAACACCCAGTTGGTTCTCCAACACCAGAGTGATCTCATCATCACTTGGGCCGGGTCCAAAAATACCGGGGCCAGAACTCCTGATGTCGCCGAACAGCGTCGACGCGCGGAAGTTGCCAATCAGATAGACGCCGCGAGACCCGATGTTGCGAGTCGCTTCCAAAGCAACCGTCGGGCCAATTCCCTCGAAGTACACTTTGTCTAAACCGTTGTTAAAGGAAGCACGAGCGTATCGAATTCCCCCGGATACCAACAAATCCCAATTGTGCATCTTTTCCTGCAACGTCACTTCGCCATCCAGGACGTCCATGTCGATGTGGAACTGTGGGATTATTGCGCCCGTACTGTGGTTGTGGTTATACGTCCAATATCGTAAGCGAGCACCGAGTCCTGCCCCGTTGTCATACCCCAGCACGACGCGGTGTCCCACGCCATAGTCATCGCCAAAAACACCGGGACCGAGGGAAGCGTCACTGACATAGGGTCGCAAGACCGTGACTTCGTAACCGGCATACCACGCCGGACAGCCGCAGTTACAGACGGTCTTGCTGCAATCTTTGCAGCCAAACTGTTCGGGACCGCCGCCGGTGTTGTACGACGCAAAGTCCGTTTGTTGTGTTTGCAGTTGCGACTCCAAAGCGGTCAGGCGGGCGGCGAGGTCGGCGTAGCTCAGGTCTTGCGCTTGAATCGCCCCCGGACCAACTAACAGAATTGCCGCCACCGTCGCTAAACCTGTAGCGAGCAGTTTCGTGATTTTCATGGCACCCTCCGTGGTGTTTAGTAAACGGCCCCTCTAATTCTTCTGAGGGTACTACTCTTTGGATCGGTCGCAGGGGGGTGCGAAAATCGGTTTGCTGAGCATCGCCGACAGAACCCGTTTGATCCCGCAAACGCCTCTAATCGTTACTACCGGAACAATCGCTCAAGCCCCGCCTGCCGGAGTCGCCCAGTGCCCATCCCGATACCGGCGACGGACTAGTGCGTTGGCTTCGTCGTTATTCGTAATCTGTTCCGCAGCGGGATCGAATTGCAACACGCTGCCAACGCGCGCCGCGATGTTTGCCAGATGCACGATGCCGGCGGCCAGTCGGCCCGCTTTGATATCCGCATTCAGCTTGGTCTGCGTGCCGCGAATGCAGTCCAGGAAGTTCGTGTGATGACGCGGCAATTCGACGGGGCCAGCATTCTCGGCCAGCAACGTCATCCGCGGGCCGTACATCTTCCAGCCTTGCGTGTGACCGAGAATCATCACACCGTTCGTGCCATAGAATGCGGCTCCATTCTCGTAGCCTTCTTGCACATACGGCGACCAGATTCGCTGCTCGAAGATAAGCTGTTTCTTGCGGCCTTGCGGCTCGCCGTCGACCGGATACTCGAAGACCGCGTACTGCGTGTCGGGGAACTGCTGATCATCATCGAAGAAATATTTGCCTCCCATGCAAGTTGCACTCGACGGATGCGTGTCGACTCCCAATCCCCATAAGGCCACGTCGATGTCATGCACACCGTCGTTCCCTATGTCGCCGCAACCGAAGTCGTACCACCAACGCCACACGCCGTGCAGCAAGTTCGATTGATAAGGGACCAGCGGAGCAGGGCCGACCCACGAATCGAAATCCAGATGGGCTGGCGGAGCACTGGGTTGCTGCTTGCCAATCGAGCCGCGACGCTGGCTGTTCCAAGCCTTAGCAACCAGAATCTCGCCGATCTCGCCTGCATGCAGCTTCTGCATCGCTTCTTCGATCACGCGTGTGCTGCGGCTCTGCGTGCCAACTTGCAGACACTTGCCACTCCGCGCGACGGCCTCGGCCATCAATCGCCCTTCGCGAATGTTGTGGCAGCAGGGCTTTTCCACATACACGTGCTTGCCGGCATCCAGCGCCAGGATCGACGCTGGCGCATGCCAATGGTCGGGCGTCGCGATGAACACGGCATCGACTTCCTGGTCGTCGAACACCTTTCGCATGTCGCCGACTTGTTCGGCAGCCTTGCCGCTGGTCGACCGCACCGCTTCGGCGGCTTTCGCTAATCGCTGTTGATCGACGTCGCAGACATATTTAACGCGAACGTCCCTTCTGGCCGCGAGCAGATTGGTATGACCGGTTCCCATTCCGCCAGGGCCGATCACGGCCACAGTAATCTGCTCGTTTGCAGCAGCCCGGATCGTTTGCTCTGTCATTGCAAGTGCGATGGCACCGGCACCTGTTGCTTTGAGAAAGTCTCTACGTTGATTTAACATCAGTCAATCCTTCGTGGCGAGGTTCCGCAGCTTGTGTCGTTTCGAAAATAACTGATTCGCGTTGCTCCGATTGTATAACACGGACACAACTAGGCGACAACGTTTTTCTGTGATCCGGTGGGCGATGGTTCGCGCCCGTAGAAATAACGTGGTTTCAAAACGAGTAAGCGTGGAAATCGCTGCATCGTCCTCGTTTACGCTTTGGATTACGAATTACCTGGATTGAAAGACCGAAAATGCCTCGCTCGCTTTAGTCGCTTGCTCTATCTCTGATCGCATTGGACAATGAGAACATGCTTTTCGCCAAAATCATTCCCGCTCTCGGAGTCCTCCTCGTACTTGGCTGCGCTACGATGGCAACCGGCACAGACCATGATGACTTCTTCGAGCGAGAAGTACGGCCGATTCTGGTTGAGAAGTGTCTGTCTTGTCACGGTGCGAACAAGCAGGAGGGAAAACTACGGCTCGATTCGCGAGACGCGGTCCTGCGCGGTGGCGAAGGAGGGCCGGTAGCGATCGCGGGCCAACCGCAAGCGAGCCGTCTCGTTCATGCGATTCGCTACGGCGATGAATTACAGATGCCTCCGGAAGAGCAGCTCCTGGAAAGTGAGATTGCGACACTGGTGCGCTGGGTCGAGTTGCAACTACCTTGGCCGGCGGATCATCCGCTCCTTGAATCGCGGCCTGACGCATCGACGACGCATTGGGCGTTTCAGACGGTGCGGAAGCCGGAAGTTCCCTTGCCGCAAGCCGATGAGTGGAGTCGAACCGCGATCGATCGGTTCATTCTCGCGAAGTTACGAACCGCAGAGATTCCGCCGTCTGAAGAGGCGACGCGTCATGTCCTGATCCGACGCGCGACGTTTGATCTGCTGGGGCTCCCGCCAACGCCCGCTGAGGTCGCGGCATTTGTTCAAGATGATTCACCGCAAGCCTTCGACAAACTCGTCGATCGGCTGTTGGCTTCACCCCGTTACGGCGAACGATGGGCGAGGCACTGGCTGGATGTCGCTCGTTATGCGGACAACAAAGGCTATGTGTTCTTCGAAGATAAGAAGTACCCTTGGGCGTACACCTATCGCGATTACGTCATTCGAGCGTGGAACGACGATCTCCCTTACGATCAATTCGTTCGCGAGCAACTCGCCGCGGATCAACTCGATCTCGGCGAAGACAAACGCCCGCTGACCGCGATGGGATTCTTGACGCTGGGCGGGCATTTCATGAACAACACGCACGACATCATGGATGATCGCATTGATGTAGTGACGCGTGGCCTGATGGGATTAACGGTGACATGCGCCCGCTGTCACGACCACAAGTACGATCCCGTTTCGCAAGCCGACTACTATTCGTTGTACGGTGTATTTCGCAGTTGCTTTGAACCGACCGTGCCTCCGTTGTTTGAGACACCGCCGGCGACTGACGAATACCACAAGTTTGCCGAGGAGTTGGCGAAGCGCGAGCAGGAACTCGTCGACTTTGTGACGGCGAAACATCGCGAGTTGGTAACCGACGCGCGGACTCGGATCGCCGAGTATCTGCTGGCCGCACACGCTCGCCGCGGCTTGCCGCCAGCAGATGATTTTATGTTGTTGACCGATAAGGGCGAGATCAATCCCGCCATGATCCTGCGTTGGCAGAAGTACCTCGAAAACCCACAACGACCGCACGATCGTGTCTGGTCTCCGTGGCGTACGCTGGCGGAGTTGCCAGCGGAAACATTTGCCGAGTCTGCGGCCGGTGTCGTCAGCCGTCTCGAATCCAACCAAATCAATCTCCTGGTCGCCGCATCGCTTCGCTCGGGGAAGCCGCAGACCATCGAAGCGGTGGCAGGCGTGTATGCGAAGTTGCTCGTGGGCATTAACGAAAAGTGGCTGGCGGCGGTCGCTGCGGCATCGGAGGGGAATCCACCAATCGCTCTCGACGATCCCGACGAAGAGGAACTGCGACAAGTGCTGTATGGCCCCGACGCACCGCCCGACGCGCCGCTGGCGCTCGATTGGGGATTCTTGTCACTCTTTCCCGATCGTCCGACGCAGGGCGAATATCAAAAGTTGATCAAGGCGGTTGAAGAGTGGAGTGCGACGGGAGCCGGAGCGCCGGCTCGCGCGATGGTGTTGTACGATGCCCCGTCGCCCCACGAACCGCGGATCTTCCAACGAGGGAATCCGAATCGGCTTGGCGACAACGTGCCGCGACAGTTCCCGCAGTTCTTCACCTCGCAGTCAGGTCCGTTTCTGCAAGGCAGCGGTCGGCTGGAGTTAGCCGAGGCGATCGTCGACAGGGATAATCCGCTGACCGCTCGCGTGATCGTGAATCGCGTCTGGGCACATCACTTCGGTCACGGATTGGTTCGGACGCCAAGCGATTTCGGCTTGCGCAGCGATCCGCCGTCACACCCGGAACTGCTGGACTATCTGACTTCGACCTTTGTCCAAGAAGGTTGGTCGATCAAGTCGTTGCATCGTGAGATCATGACTTCGGCAGTCTATCGGCAACGCAGTGTCGATCGCGAAGACGGCTTGCGCGTTGATCCCGAGAACCGCTGGCATTGGAAAATGAATCGCCGACGATTGGACTTCGAGTCGTTGCGAGATGCTGTCTTGGCGGTTTCTGACAATCTGACGACTGAGCTGTATGGGCCTGCTCTCGATCTATTCGGCGGCAACCTAAGCCAGCCTCGGCGCACGATCTACGGCTTCATCGATCGCCTGGACGTATCGCCGTTGCTCACCACGTTTGACTTTCCCAATCCCATCGCCACCAGCCCGCAACGCGAATCGACCACCGTGCCGCCGCAAGCTCTGTATTTGATGAACAGTCCGTTCGCCGCTGATGCTGCGACCCGAGTGGCGAAACGCTCGCAGTTGATGAAGGAAGCGACTTCGGAGCGGATCGCGGCAATCTATGAGTTATTGTTCTCGCGTCCGCCGACTGCCGAGGATTTGGTTTTCGCCAACGAGTTTCTTGGCGCGCAGCCCGATGATGGAACCTGGACGCATTACGTACATGGCCTTGTCATGACCAACGAGTTCGTTTTTGTTGATTGATGATCGTCCACATGATGAATCCCTACGAAGCGGGCAGGGTGCAATGGTTAGGTGTGACAGCCAGCCGTTCGTTATTCCGTCGTATGCACGGCATCCGGTTCCGTGAGCGCACGCACATATTCCTGATCAGCATCGCTCAGTCGTGCAATCGGAATTTCAAATACCCTCTGGTCGCGTGAACGACGCAACACGACAACACGTGTTTCGCGTATCAAACCAATGTACGCCGCGTCCACCTCTAAGCCTTGGCGATCTGTCCATGCTCGTGTAGCCTCTCCCGGAGACGCGGAATTGAATGTCGATTGATCGCCATTATTGCTGGCCGGATCCGAAGAACGATTCGGTTCTACAGGAACTGGTTCCGCTGTTCTTGTTGGACCAGATTCAATTGTCCGCGCGTTGGTTGGTTGCTCTTCGTCTGCTTGCTTGGCAGGTACTTTTGGGAACAGATCCTCGGGCTCAATCCAATTTAGCTTTACGGCCGCGAAGGCCCAGCCTCAAATGACGAAGAGGATTGACGCAGCAGCGATGATCCACAAGTCTCCAAAGAGTTCCAAGATGATGACCGCGCAAATGTAAGGCAGCAACAGCCCCGGGAAACAGCAAAAAGGGAACAAAAGCGCCCCTGCACCTAATGCAATATCGTCCCAATCCCAAGTATCGCTACCGCCCTTGCAAATTAAGATTCCGAAGAGGTTCAGCCCCCAGAGCACCATTAAAAACACAAAGCCTTTGTCCGAGAAAAGCGAGGCGCCTGGCTGTGCCTCTGGCGGCCCTACAAGAAACACAATCCACCCAAGAATGCATAAGAACATCATGTAAAGCACGACCATCCCGAGTCTGCTACGATGTTTACGCGGTTTTGTCGGTACAATCGCACTCCGGAGTATCTCTCCCGTGCGTAAGTTAAGGCCGCACATCGTGCAAATAACTGCGGTATCTCGTATCCTTGCACCACAATTTGGACAAGGCTTTGGCGGTTCGCTAGACGCGGTGATTGCTTCGTTCGCGCTCGCGGAGCACTTGCGGCATCGCGTCTCTTTCGGCAGCAACGGATTACCACACTTCCCGCAGCGTCGCTGCTCACGTCTCTCGATCCGATCGTCAGTTGGCTCGGTCATCGATCAATAGTTCCATTTCTGGGGTTTCGAATAGCGTTAGGAACCGATTGCCATTACTGCCCACTAGTATACTCGCGAAACCTCCAAAAACAGCCACCTGCGGACCATGCCAGTTCGTGCGGACGGGTGTCCCAGGATTGCTCGCGCGGGATGTTAAGCGTCAATTGGTTTGGCCGAGGATCGACCATTGGTGAGATCGGATTCGCAAGCTCTCGCAGTTGCTGACGCTTCATCAGGAGGGCTGGCCCCGCGCGCGCCTGGTGCTGGCGGTCGGTCGCCGGGCCGCCACGGCAAATTACGGGTGCCGCGAGTGGCAGCTTGCTCTCCACGACGACATCACGGCAATTCCAACGTGGCCTTCAAGCAGTCGTTTAGCTTCTGTTTGAGCGTGACCGACAAATGGCCGATGACGTGAAGCACGCGCTTCTGCCGAACCGTCGCCAAATTGTAGCACTTCACCAATGATGCACCGTTCAGCCCCGAGCCTGACCCGTCGACCGTGGCGGGATCGACCAACAGCGTTGTCGGCTGCCCGAAGTCGCTCAAGTTACCCGTAATCATCGCCAGGATTGTGTTAGCTTGCCTGCGGTTCTCCGCGTCGCATTGCACAATCACCGCAGGACGAATCTTCTCCCCCGGCTGATCTTGGTAAGGGAACGGCACGACCACGACATCGCCCCGCTTCATCCGCGTCTCCCGTAATGCTGATAGCTCTCCAGAAGTGGATCGTTGGCATCGTCCTGGGCCATGATTTCATTGATGTCGGCGACCGCCTCATCGGGATCGTAGTCATCAAGGGCGAGCAGGGATTTCAGTCGCTCGTAGACCGACTGCCGCACCAGGACATACGTTTCGTTGGTTTGCGGGTCGATGGCGACCGGTTCCGGTGCGTTCAACTCGTGACGCTGTTGCGCGGTCAGCTTGATCATATCGGTATCTCCATTCCCACATCGTAACCAGCGGGCAGCGCCGCAACAACACAAACATAGCCACGCTCCCCGATAGCAACTAGGATAACGGCACTGGCCAGTGTGCGGAAATCCCACTCTGAAAACGAAGACTTTACAAACACGAGTTTCCATGCACTCAACCGTCACGCCCCATTTTCAGTTGACGACGCGTCGCGAAATGCTGCATCGTTGTGGCATGGGGTTGGGACTCGTTGGATTGACCGGTTTGTTGGCAGATGACGGCACATTGGGCAGCGAACGCGATAACGCCACGAATCCGCTCGCTGTGAAGCAACCACACTTCCCGGCGCGAGCCAAGCACGTCGTTCACTTGTTCATGAATGGCGGAGCTTCGCAGGTCGACACATTCGATCCGAAGCCGGAACTGAAGCGACTGCACGGCAAAACATTGCCGGTCGGGAATCTGCGTACGGAACGCAAGACCGGGCACGCGATGGGTTCGCCGTTTCGGTTCTCGAAGTACGGCGAAGCGGGCATCGAAGTCAGCGAGATCTTTGCCAAGACGGCTCAGCATGTGGACGACATGGCGATCATCCGCTCGATGTATGCCGACGTGCCGAATCACGAGCCATCGTTGATGCTGATGAACTGCGGCGATGGCCGGTTGCCGCGGCCGAGTTTTGGAGCGTGGGCCACGTATGGCTTGGGAAGCGAGAATCAGAATTTGCCTGGCTTCATCGCGATGTGCCCCGGCGGTTATCCGATCGTGGCGACACAGAATTGGCGATCGGCGTTTCTTCCTGGTGTTTATCAAGGCACCTATATCGACACGCAACACACCGAGATCGACAAGCTGATCGCGAACATTCACAACGCTCAGATGCCGTTAACACAACAGCGGAAGCAATTGGATCTCGTTCGGCAACTCAACGAACAACATCTCCGCGAACGTAACGGTGGTGGGGAGTTGGAGTCGCGCATTCAATCTTTCGAGCTGGCCTATCGGATGCAGAGCGAAGCCGCCGAAGCATTCGATATCACGCGCGAAACGAAAGCAACGCTCGACATGTACGGCGAAGGAACGCATGCGAGGCAACTGCTCATCACACGTCGATTGATCGAACGCGGTGTCCGCTTTGTCCAAGTGTGGAGCGGCGGCGGTCAACCGTGGGATAACCATAACAACTTGGCAGCCGAGCATCGAAAACTAGCCGGCCAATGGGATCAGCCGATTGCGGCGTTTCTGACGGACTTGAAACAGCGCGGGTTGTTCGACGAGACGCTGGTGCAGTGGTGCGGTGAGTTTGGCCGGACTCCGGTCGCCGAGTATCCAGCCTTGGATGGCCGCGATCACAACCATTATGGATTTACGTGTTGGTTAGCGGGTGGCGGCGTGAAGGGCGGGACCGTGTATGGTGCGACGGACGAGTTCGGATTTCAGGCGGTCGAGAATCCCGTCCACGTGCATGACTTGCATGCGACCATGTTGCATCTGTTGGGGTTCGATCACGAACGGCTCACGTATCGCTATGCAGGTCGTGATTTTCGGTTTACGGACGTGCATGGGAACGTGGTGCGCGAGTTGCTCGCGTAACGCCCGCCGACTCTACGTCAAGGCAATCCGCTGGCCGTCGTAAGCTAACTGCATGTTGCTAGGAAGACTGGCGTTCGTCGCGTCGTGATCCAGGTCATGGCAGATGTGTGTGAAGAAGGTTTGCTTTGGCTTAACGCGAGTCGCGATGTCGATGGCTTCCTCCAAGCTGAAGTGCGTCACATGTGGACGACGTCGTAACGCATCGAGGATCAGAATGTCCAGTCCTTCGAGCAGCGCAAGGCTTTCCTTCGGGATCTGGTTCGTGTCCGTACAGTAAGCGACGTTGCCGATGCGAAACCCAAGTACCTCAAACCGTGGGCCGTGGAGCAAGCGAATGGGTTGAAGCTCCGCGCCCAGGGCTTTGAAGGGAGCAGTCGAGATCTGTCGAAAGACGAGCTTGGGAATGGCACCCGCGTGCGTCTGCTCCCGATCCGAAAAGGCGTAGTCGAACGAGTGCCGCAACCGACGTTCGACGGTCGACTCGCAATACAGCGGCAGCGGCTGATCGAGATAGAACTGAAATAATCGCAGATCGTCCAAACCGAAAATGTGATCCGCATGTTCGTGGGTATAAGCGACCGCATGCACGATCCCAATCCCCTCGCGAAGCAACTGAAAACGCAGATCGGGCGAAGTGTCGACCAGCAGATTTCCTTCGGGCAGCCCGAGAATGATCGAGCAGCGAGTGCGTTTGTTCCGTGGATTCTCGCTCAGACAAACGTCGCAGCCGCAGCCGATCGAGGGTACGCCTACCGAAGTGCCGGTCCCGAGCAAGATCATCTCGCCGCGAAAATCGATGGTTCTGAAGGGTCTGGGCAAGCGAGTGGTCTCATAAGTAGGTAGCGAATTCGTCGCCCACGGCAGTCCTGGCGAGCGACGTGAATGCGAGATCGTAGCCGCTAAGTGTCCATTTGTTAAGGAATGTCAACACATTCGACGGATGTTTCCGCAGTTGACCAGCTTTTCTGATCGCTATAAGCTACTTCGACGGGGGAAGTTGCGCGCTTCCGAATACCGTTCGACCGGCCTGCAATCTGCTTCGCCGGTCGCTCGTTTGACACACCACGATTAACTGATTGCGTTTGGCATTATGGAACTTTTGGAACGAATTTGGGAATTCCTCGGGCTCTTTTTCGGCGGTTTGCTGAAAGGATTCGAGCGAGGCCTGACCGGGTTGTTTGGATCTTCGAACGCCCGCTATATCAAGAAGTTACAGGCGAAGGTTGACGCGATCAACAACCTGGAACCGAAGTACGAGGCGATGTCCGAGGAGGAGCTGCGCGGGCAAACCGTGAAATTCCGCGAGCGATTGGCCGCTGGCGAGACGCTTGACGACATCCTGATCGAGGCGTTTGCGGTCGTTCGTGAGGGCGGCAAGCGGTTTCTCGGCATGCGGCATTACGATGTGCAAATGATCGGCGGCATGGTGCTGCATGGCGGTGCCATTGCGGAGATGATCACCGGCGAAGGCAAAACGCTCGTGGCCACGTTGCCTGCTTATTTGAATGCCATCGAGGGCAAGGGCGTTCACGTGATTACCGTGAACGATTACCTCGCGCGGCGCGACATGGAGTGGATGGCACCACTTTATATGGGCCTGGGATTGACCGTCGGTGCGATTCAGAACGATATGGCCGTGCTCGATCGGCAGAAGGCCTACGCGTGTGACATTACCTATGGCACGAACAACGAATTCGGTTTCGACTATCTCCGCGACAACATGCGACCGGCAGCGCGCGGTGATGATCGGTTCGAGAAGCGCTACCAGCAATCACAAGGCCGATTGAATTTCGCGATCATCGACGAAGTCGACAACATTCTGATCGACGAAGCTCGCACGCCGTTGATCATCTCTGGGCCCGCGTTCCAGGATGTCCGCAAGTACACCGATGCCGATCGGATCGCCCGCACGCTTCAAAAGGAAGAGCACTTCACGGTTAGCGAAAAAGACCATTCGGTAACCCTGACGGACGAAGGCGTTCGCGCTGCGGAAAAGCTGGCTGGAGTTGAGAGCTTCTACACGGCCGGCAACATGGAATGGCCGCATCTGATCGACAACGCGCTCAAGGCGCATTTCCTCTATAAACGCGACGTGAACTATGTGAACAAGGACGGCAGTATCGTCATCGTCGACGAGTTCACAGGCCGCTTGATGGAAGGGCGACAATGGAGCGATGGGCTGCATCAAGCCGTCGAAGCGAAGGAAGGCGTCAAGATCAAGGAAGAGACGCAGACTCTAGCCACGATCACGTTGCAGAACTTCTTCAAACTGTACAGCAAATTGTGCGGTATGACCGGCACTGCGATGACCGAAGCGAATGAGTTTTGGAAGATCTATGAGCTGGACGTCATCGCCATTCCGCCGAACCGAACGCTGCAACGATTCAGCCACCCCGACGTCATCTATCGCACCGAGCGTGAGAAGTTCATCGCTGTGGCCGACGACATCGAACGACACGTTCGCTGGGATGTGTTGGTCATGAAGAATGGCGACGAGTATTGGGGCACGATCCTCAAAGAGACTGACGACTCGGTGGTGTTGCAGCTCAAGGAAGGTAAGGACAAAGAGACGGTTGAAAAGTCCAAGATCGATACCATTGAACGCAAGGGCCGGCCGGTGTTGGTCGGTACGGTATCGATCGAGAAGAGCGAGCGATTGTCGGCGTTGTTGGATAAGCGAGGCGTCAAGCATGAGGTATTGAACGCCAAGCAGCACAAACGCGAAGCGGACATCGTGGCTCAAGCCGGTCGTGAGGCTGCCGTTACGATCGCGACCAACATGGCCGGTCGCGGTACCGACATCGTGCTGGGCGGCAATCCCGAGACGATGGCCTGGGCGCGGTTGCAACATGAGTACGAAACCAGGTTGGATGTGCCGAGTGATGTGTGGGACACCTTGGTCGAGGAGATCGAAGTGGCCGAAGACATGAAGGCCATGGGCGAGCGCGTCAAGCAGCTCGGCGGTCTGCATGTGATTGGCACGGAACGCCACGAAGCTCGTCGTATCGACTTGCAGCTGCGCGGTCGTTGCGGTCGACAGGGCGATCCGGGGAGCAGCCGTTTCTATCTGTCCTTGGAAGACGACCTGATGCGGATTTTCGCCGGGCCGTGGGTAAAGAGCATTCTCGAACGGCTGGGCATGCAGGAAGGCGAGCGGATCGAGAGCAAGTTGGTCACGCGTCGCATCGAAGCGGCTCAAAAGAAAGTCGAAGAGCGCAACTTTGAAGTTCGCAAGAACCTGCTCGAATACGACGAGGTCATGGACGAGCAGCGAAAGCGAGTTTACAGCTATCGGCAGCAGATTCTCGATGGCGTGAACTGTCGCGAGTTGGTCGCCGAGATGATCCAAGAACAAGTCGATCACCACCTGAACGCGTTCTCGAATCGTAACTATGCTGTCGATTCGTTTGCAGGCTTCGTCGCATCGCGGTTTGGCATGCCTTTCGACGCGAAAGACTTTCGCGGCATGGACTATGAAAGCGCCGAACAGTTCGCCAAGGATGAAGCCGAACGACTCGCCGAAATGCATGTCTTCGACGCCATCGAAGAGAATCTGGCGGGAGAGGAAGAAGAAGGCGAGTGGAACTGGGAGGCGCTGGCCAAGTTCGCCAACACTCGCTGGGGACTGAATCTTCGTGATCGAGATCTAAAACGAGAAGGTCGAGATCAGGTGGCTCAGCTGATTATCGATCGGGCTCGCGAGGCGATCAATCGCGTCGACCTCTCCGATGGCGAGCCGATCCTCGATCCAGACTTTGCCTCTCAGACGATTGTGGCTTGGGTGCAGCACAAGTTCGGGATCGAGCTGGAACTGGAAAATGTCAAGGCCATGGAATTGCCCGAGCTGAAAGCGTTGGTCTGCCAGAAGGCAGAAGAGTGCTATGACCAGAAGGAGTTTGAATATCCGGTGCTTGCCGGCTTGCTACGCTACACATCTGGCAGTGGTCCGCACGAGCGAGTCGATCGCGAAGGGCTGATCGCGTGGGCGAAGAGTCGTTTCCACAGCAATATTGATGTCGAGGATCTGCGGAACAAACAACGTGACGAGATTCGTGCTGTGTTGTTGAAGCACAGTGCAACCGATCGTCAGCATGCGGATCAGGCTCGAATCGAGGCGATCAAGCGAATCGACAAAATCTTTGATTCGTCCAGCCACGGGCAACTCGCTGGTGCGGCAGGAAGCAAGGGTTCGTTGCAAGGACTATCGCACTGGTTGCACGAGAACCTGGGCTACGAAATGTCGGTCGACGAGATTGGCCGGTTGGATCGCGATGAGTTAGCGATCAAAGTTCTGGGAGCCGTGGAGGACCGTTACCGTCCGGAGATTCGTCGCATGGAGCGGCAGTTGCTGCTGCAAATCGTCGATAGCGCCTGGAAGGATCACTTGCTCGCCATGGACCATCTGCGGAGCGCGGTCGGATTGGCGGGTTATGCTCAGATGGACCCGAAGGTCGAGTACAAACGCGAAGGCATGCGGCTGTTCGAGAACATGTGGACGATGCTCGGCCAACGTGTGACGGATCTGATCTTTCGGATGGAGCAACTTGACGAAGGCTTCGTCGGGTCGACATGGGTCGAAACTTCCGCGCGGCACGACGAAGCGCGCAGCGCGAGTCAGCTTGTCAACGAACAACAGCGAGGGATCGAAAACTCGCAAGACGTCAAAGTTGAAACGATTCGCAATCGCTCCGATCGCGTTGGACGCAATGATCCTTGCCCTTGCGGTAGCGGTCGCAAGTACAAACAGTGTTGTATGCGGAAGAACACGCCGGCCGCGTAACGTAGCCGTCACGCTCCGCCGTGACGAGCCTCCTACGCGAAGTGTCGGAAGTGCCGTGCCGTCCCATGCAACGCGAAGCTGGACGTTGGAGGCTCATCGCGGCGGAGCGTGATGACTACTTTGGGAAAGGACGCCCAAGATGCCCTACCTGCTGAATATCTTTTATGTTGCCTTGCTCGTTGCTGTCTCGCCTTGGCTGCTCTGGTCGGCAATTCGCAAAGGAAAGTATCGCGAAGGCTACGCTGTCAAGTTTCTGGGGCTTGTGCCGCGCCGCGAGGGAAGCCGGCCGTGCGTGTGGCTGCACGCGGTGAGTGCGGGTGAAGTCAACCTATTGCAGCCGCTTGTCGATCGACTCCGTCACGACTTCCCGCATTGCGACTGCGTCATTTCAACGACAACTCGAACGGGCTTCGAGATTGCCACGAAAAAGTATCCTGGGCTAAGCGTCTTCTATTGTCCGCTCGATTTCAGTTGGGCCGTCCGTGCCGCCTTGCGCCGGATTCGCCCTGATTTGTTGATTCTCGCCGAGCTTGAGTTGTGGCCCAACTTGATTCGTGAAGCGCATCGCCACGGAACCTTTGTTGCGGTAGTTAATGGACGCTTAAGTGAGCGAAGCGCCCAAGGCTACGGCAGGATTCGTCAGTTCATTCGCCCGCTGTTGCGCTGCATTGATCTGATTGCCGTTCAAAGCGAAGAGTATGCACAGCGGTTCATCGAGCTTGGTGCAGATCCCAGCGTCGTGCATGTAACGGGCTCGATGAAATTCGACGGCGCTCAAACGAATCGCACAAATGACATGACGACTCGACTGCGACAACTGGCCGGAATCAGCGACCAGGACATTGTGTTCCTGGCCGGGAGCACCCAGAGCCCCGAAGAGGAGTTGGCGATTGCGACCTTCCGGGCATTGAAGGATGAGTTCGCGACTCTGCGCTTGATCCTCGTGCCGCGGCATCCCGAACGCTTTGCAGAAGTTGCTCAACTCCTTGAACGATCTGGTCTTCCCTGGCAGCGACGCAGCAAATTGGAGGAGTCTCGCGGCGAAGACGCACGCATCTTGTTAGTCGACTCGATGGGCGAGTTATCGGCGTGGTGGGGTGTTGCACACATCGGTTTTGTCGGCGGCAGCTTGGGAAAACGGGGCGGCCAAAGCATGATCGAACCGGCCGCGTATGGCGTTGCAGTCTCATTCGGTCCCCAGACGCGTAACTTTCGCGATGTTGTCCGCTTGATGCTCGGGCGCGAGGCGGCGGTTGTCGTCCAGGATGGCAGGGAGCTGACGGCATTTGTAGAAAGCTGTTTGCGCGACCGAGAACGCATGCGAGTGTTGGGAACAAGGGCGCAGAAACTTGTCTCGGAACAACTCGGCGCAACCACCAAGACCACGGCGCTCGTGTCCTGGTTGCTGCCGGACGCGAAGCCGCAACGTCGAGCGGCCTGAATCGCGAGATGATGACATTCATAAGCAGTAGGCCGGACCAAGGCTTTGCGCAGTTCCGGCAGCAACGCAACGTAACCGGTTGCCGGAACTGCGCAAAGCCTTGGTCCGGCCTACATCGACATTCACTACGTGGTTGTACCATGCCGCTGTTTGCTTGCCTCGTGCGACAAGTTAGAATCGATTAGCGGCGTAGGTCACTGCCGACTAGCCACCACGGAGAACTTTCAATGAGCGCGGTCGCATCGGAACTCCTGACAACGGAACAATTGCTGGCGATCCCGGACGACGGAATGGATCGAGAGTTGATTCAGGGTCACTTGAGGGTGAGACCAATGACGAAACGCAATCGTTTCCACACACATGCTGTGACGCGACTGGCATTCTTATTGGAGAGTTGGCTGGACAACCAACCGCAACCACCCGGCGAAGTTCATACAGGTGAAGTAGGCACGATTTTGAAGCGAGACCCGGATACAACGGTCGGAATCGACGTGGCGTTTTTCTCGGCGGACGTGATTACGCGGCAGACAGATCGAACATCGATGATCGAAGGCGCTCCTCGATTGGCCGTCGAAGTCCTCTCGCCTTCGGACAAGCAAGAAGAGGTGCGGGAAAAGGTCGTGGAGTACATTAACGCGGGCGTGGCGTTGGTGTGGATCGTCGATCCCTATTTCGAGACCGTTCAAGTTTATCGCCCCCACGCCGCGCCGGAGATGTTCAATCGCGAACAAGTGCTGTCCGGCGGCGACGTATTGCCGGGTCTGGAAATCGCCGTAGCGGGGATCTTCAAGCGAAGTGACAGTGTGACAAAGAACTAGCTGCGATTCGTCGTTGTTTCAAACGTCAGATCAAGCTTGCCGGGCAATTCCATCCCGTTGACTTCGCACTTCAACGAACCGCTGATGTGCTTCTTATCCTTGCTGTCGACGATCATGCCGGCAGCACGGTCAAACAGGATTGTGCCGCTCGACTCGGCGACTTTCAGATCGCTGTCAACGATCTTCAACGGACTTGGAGAGTCCGCACCCATCGCGTAAGAGACTTTTGTGGTTGCGGCACTGATCTTGTCGAGCGATTTGCCATCTTTCTGAATCGTGCCCTCGTAGGTATAGACCGTCGTAAAGGTCATGCTTTGATAGCTGTCAAACAGTTTTGTCGATTCTCGCTCCCAGGTATCGCCTTGCTTTACGGGCCCGTCGGGCAGGACTTTCAGCTCCTGGTTGGCCTGTTCCGTGAGATGGTCCGGATCAAACTGTTTGGCGGTTGCAGCGCGAACGGCCTCGGGCAAATCCTGCAACGCGTCGGCCCGTCCCTTCACCGACAGCACGCTGTTGTCCTGGCCATAGGTCACCGTCCAATTAGACTTGGCCACGGCTTTGAAGATGTCGAGCAAAGCGTCGAGTGGAGTTCCTTTGGGCGGCGCATCGGCATTGACGGAATCGAAATTCAGTTCCATGCCGGCGACTTTGACGCTCGATTGCAGCGACTCGATCTTATGTTCGGACACGAGTGTTCCGTCGGCCTGACGTTTGCCGTTCGTTTCTGAACTCGTAATGTTCTGTTCCGAAGTGGTCGGGATATCCATTCCCGCGATGGTCAGTGTTTGATCGACTTTCACATAAGTGTTGGCTGTCGATTTGCGCCCCTCCAGAACCTTGTGTTCGAGTTTGACTTGTGCGGGGAGCCAGGATGTGGAACTGAGCAAGAGAACTGCAGCAAGCGTGAGCGTGTTTCGTTTCATAACGGCTTCCTATGAATGTGGGTTAGGGGCAACTTTCACCTGTTCGGTGTTCCGGCCTCAAGCTTGGCGACCGCTCCAGAAAAATAGCAAAATGGCGTGCTCATTGTACACTCCCGCGGAGTTGCAAATCAGCGGACGAACGATGTTTACGCTGGTTTTTTCATCACACAACAAGCCCACGCAAGTTGCTGCGATCGAAATCGTGACCTACGGTTCCTTAGTCACTTTTCTTTCGCGTTCTGCGGGCAGGCAGTACGATTTCTGGAGACGATTCCGTGCCAAGTCCACAGTTCCAGCTTTCGACCGGTCAACGTATTCGCAAGGCGTTGTGTGTGCAAGTCGGCGAAGACGCCGGCAACGAGTTGGTCGATTTGATCGACGCGCTGATCGACCGCGTGGAACACCTCGAACGCGGTAAGGTTGACGTGATGCCGATCGTTCCCACGGGGAAATCGCTGAAGGTGAGTCGCTCGAGAGCCTCAGATGCCCATCTGAGCTAGTGCATCGATGGTGCGACTTACGATCCCATAGAGCGTCGGGTGCGACGACTCGAATGCCTTGGCAGACTCGTGCAATCGTTCCGTCAACGAATGGTGCTCGATCTCGGCCGGTTGCTTCTGGAGTGTTGCTTGCAACTCGCTCACCGCTTCTTCTAGCAACGCACGAGTTGGATCGTCTAGCTCAGTAATCGAGGCCAATTCAGCCTCCAACTCGGTGACCGTGGCTCGTAGCTTCTCGATTCGTTCAGGCATCCTATTCCTCGTCGATGTCATTCACTGGTAGAGACGGTTTCCAATGCCAGGCGACTGGTGGGAACCGGAAACTTCCCGGCCATCATGTCGGCTAAGATCGGTTTGATCGCGCTCGCCGGTAACGCGTAACTGGAAACGCGGCTGACGCGAGCGATGTTGATGCCGACGGCGTTGCCGTCGAGATCGACCAACGGGCCACCACAGTCCTTCGGTCGCAGTACTGTATCGTGTTCCAGCACGTACGGAAAGCCGGTACGCCGTTGACTGAGAGGCCCGCCGAGACTCTCCATCAACTCGACTTGCTCCAAATTGCCGATCCGCGTTGCGTCGCCGAGGATCGCGGGAAGCGAGAGCGATTGGCCACGGCGTTTAATGACCAGTGAGACACGTTCGCCCGGTAGCAGGCTGCCGATCGTAGCACTGACCGTTTGCGGTCGGTCCATCGCGCGCCCATTCACGCTGGCGATGATATCGCCGATTTGCAAGCCCGCGTTGGCCGCAGCGCTGCCGTCGATCACTCGATTGACCCGCGGAAGATCACCGAACTGTTCGAGTCCGACGCCGAGAATGGCTTGTGGCTTCGGCAGCGGGCGGGCGGGCGAACTAACGATGCCAATGGCAGTCGGCTCTTCGGTCGTACTCGTCGTTACGAGCCAACTGCCGGCGTTGAGCTTGCTGGAATCTCCCCATTGAACGGCGCGAAGTTGTGTCGCGTCGACTTTCAGCAACGCCAGATCGTAATCGGGATGGAGACCCACGAGCTTCGTTGATACTTGGCGTCCGTCGCTCAGTTGGCACGTCACCTTCTCGGGCAGTTCACTGGCTTTCGTGATGACATAGCCATCCGCGTCGATGATCGTTCCGAGAGCGATCTGCGAACCTTCGGCGTGAAGGCTGACAGTACAAGCCTTGACATTGTTGACGGCATCGCGGAAGGCGGAGGTGATCGTGCGATGACTTCGTTCGTTCTCGCCGGGCAATAACCGAATGCGAGCCAGCCAATTGCTCGAGGCTGGTTCGGTCGCTGACAAGCCGCTGGTCAGCAGACAACAAACCGCGACGGCGTACAAAGAAGTTCTTCGTCGTAGCATGGTTGAAGTTCCTCGTCGAATGACAGCTAGTTGTTTCGCAACCCGATAACCAATTGTATCTCAAGTGTCCGCTGATTGCGTCGGATCACGAGCGTCACCCGATTTCCAGGCTCTTCGTCACTTACGTAGCTTTGCAACGTCGTAAAGTCTGGAACGCTTCGTCCGGCAAATCGCAGGACGGTGTCGCCGGGCATGAGCCCTGCGTCGGCGGCGGGCGTGCCCGGAAAGACGCGATGAATCGTCGGTTCGTTGGATTCCGGTTCGCCTTGCACGCCGAGGAACGGTTCGCGACCAGGCGTATGCCCCCAGGATTCGCTGCGCGACAAGCGGTCCCACTCGTCGCGGAACGTGTTGACCGGAACATGCAAGTTCACGGTGAGTTGATTGCCAATGCGGCTATTCACGCCAATGACCTTACCATCCATACCAAACAACGGGCCGCCCGAGTCGCCGCCGATCAACGTGCAGTCGGTAGTGATCGTCGAGTTGTCGTTTAACGACAGCACGCGCCCCAATCGCACGACGGGAGGGCGATTGGTTTGAAAGCCGCCAGGGTGTCCGGCCGCGAGGCACCATTGACCGGGCACAACGTCCTTGGATTCACCCATCGAGGCATGTTGCCACACTTGTCCGGGTTGTGTTTGGTTGATCTTAATCAGACCTGCGTCGAGCGTGCGGTAGACACCCAGCGTCGTACCGGACACTCGTGTACCGTCGTGAAGTACCAACCAAGCGTCGCGACCCGGTTCGCCCGAAACATGTGCGGCGGTCAACACATAGCCTTCGGGGCTGATGATCACACCGCTTCCTTGAGCTGGCCCGACTTGCACGGCGACCGTGGTTGGCAATACTTGTTCAATCAGCTTTTGGACGTGCGTTTGAATGGCCTTGAGATCGGTGAGGCTTTGTGGCGCGTCGCCTTGCAGCAACGAAGCGAGCGGCGTTGCGGTGTCACGGGATGCCGCTGAGCGGGCTTCTTCCGCTCGTGCGACGGAAGCCGTTGCGAACGCGATGCAGGCGACGCACCAGGCAACGCGTGCTAACAGCGATCGTGAAAAATGACTTTGCTTGTACATGTTTATTAGTCTCTCCCCGAAGACTACAGTGCCGGGATTGCGGCAGAAATGCAAGGGGCACTTGAATGATACCGCATAGGTAAAGACATTTCCTACATTTTGTGTCTCGATTCCCCGGAAAAACAAGTCATACTGGTTGTGCAAAATGAAGCAGCTCATTTTCGGTTGTGGATACTTGGGACGGCGTGTCGCTCAGGCCTGGCTTGAAGGCGGCCACGAAGTGCTTGCGCTGACACGATCTGCGGAACGGGCGGAAACGCTGGCGGCGAGCGGGATTCGACCGATTGTCGGAGATGTGACGGGTTCGCTCGATCTGAACGATTGTGACGATGTCGACACCGTACTCTTCGCCATCGGCTTTGACAGGACAGCTGGGAAGAGGATTCGCGACGTCTATGTCGAAGGGCTGCGCCGCACGCTCGATCAGCTGCCGATGCTGCCGCAGCGATTCATCTATATCAGCTCGACGGGCGTCTTTGCTCAGAACGACGGACAATGGGTGAACGAACAATCCGCATGCGAGCCGGTTCGTGAAGGCGGCAAGGCTTGTCTGGCGGCAGAAGAGCTGTTGCGTCAGCATGCCATTGGCGAGCGGGCAATCATTCTGCGACTCGCGGGAATCTATGGGCCCGATCGGCTGCCAAAGCTGCAAGATATCATCGCTGGCAAACCCGTTTCGGCCTCGGCTAACGGCTACCTGAACTTGATCCACGTTGATGATGCAGTTCAGATTGTGTTGGCAGCTGAACAGCAGCTCGCCCCGCCAGAGTTGCTTGTCGTTTCCGACGGACACCCGATTCTGCGAGGAGAGTTCTACAGCGAGTTGGCGCGTGCGAGCGGTTCGCCACCGCCGCTCTTCGACGAAGCACCTGCCGAATCATCGATTGCGT
Organism: Planctomycetota bacterium; assembly: GCA_963204995.1. Taxonomy (GTDB): domain Bacteria; phylum Planctomycetota; class Planctomycetia; order Pirellulales; family Pirellulaceae. The sequence goes on from CAUJKL010000867.1 coordinate 25,861, forward strand.
TTCGTGCCTCGACCGACAAGCGAATCGATAACGCTCGGCTACGAGAGCGACTTCGCTTCACGTATCGCTATCCGAGTTACGTCGAGGGGCTGGCGAGCATTCTCGCGACTCGGAACACGTAGGCCGTAAAATGGCTTTGCGCCGTTCCGGCAGCGGCGCGTCGGTTGGCTCATGCCGGAACTGCGCAAAGCCTTGTTCCGGCCTACGAGGATGCGCTGGATACGAATCCCGCTACTCCGTTACGGAACCTGCCCGGCGGCGGTCAGACCGCGAACGATGCAATCTGTCGCGGCGATGGCATCGACCTCGATGGCGACATCCATATTGGGACGCCATAGCTTTTTGGCTCGGCGATCGAAAACCGTCGCGCCTTTGGTCAAATCACCGCGCGTCTCGACATCGCCAGCCATCTGCTCGGCGTGAAACAACTCGGGCTGAATGATCGCCAACAACGCGATGGCTGCTGGCAAACGAAAGCCCTCTTGGCCGAGAACTTGATGATGAGCTCGAAACGCAAATGGCATGATCTTGCGAAGAAACCCTCCGACGCTCGTCGTCTCGGGAGGCAGCGACTCCAAGATGTCGAACGTCAACGCGACTTCGCGAGTCACATCAAGCGGTACGAGCGTCTTGGTCATGGCCGACCGGAAGACGCTCCGTGCGCTCACCGGGTCGTAGTACATGTTGAACTCGGCAGCCGGTGTGATGTTTCCGCCGACACCAATGCTCCCGCCCGCAATGACCACTTGGCTGATCATCGTGCAAAGATCGGGATCGCGTTTTAACGCCCGGGCCAAATTCGTCAGCGGACCCAGACAAAGGATCGTAACTTCGTCTTCGGCGGAACGAACTTCGTCGCAAATCAGCTTGTCGGAAGCGTGTTGATGATGCAGCTCGGAGGTTCGAAATCCCGTATTTCCCAAACCATCCGAGCCGTGCAGGGCCGAGCCATCGGTAGCGGGCGCTTCTTCGATATCGGTTGCGACACCGACACGCGGCAGACGCGGCGGATCGAGCTGCTCGATGATGGTTTGCACGTTACGGCTGGCTTGTTGTGCAGAGACATTGCCAGCCGCAGCCGTCACAGCGACGACTTCGAGCCTGGGATCGAACAATGCCATACAGAGTACGATTGCGTCGTCAATCCCTGGATCGCAATCGATGATCACCTTCCTTGCCATAGTGAGCGATTGTAAGATTCAGCCTAAGAAACGACAAGCCATAAGTTTCAGCTGCCCGCAAAGTGCGTGTTTCTCTCGTTTAACCCGGTCGCATCGCGACGGTAGACCTGAGCCGGCCGCCGCGTTGCGATTGGGTTAAACGAATCTTCTACCCCTGCAAGGTCTCACTATTAATGACGATCAATATTCAGTCGCTGACAGGTCGTGTTTCAGGCGGCGAAGACCTCGCGATGGACGAAATGGCCAAAGTGATCGGCTCGATGATGGATGGCAATTGGGGCGATGACGAGATCGGGCTGTTTCTCAATGCCCTGCGATTGAAGGGTGAAACCGTTCAGGAGATCGCGGGTGCGGCGCGGGCGATCCGCCAGCACATGACTCCGATCCGGACGACGCGAACCGATTTCATCGACACTTGCGGCACCGGTGGCGATGCGTCTGGCACTTTTAACATCAGCACCGCAGCCGCCCTCGTCACGGCAGCGGCTGGCGTGCCGGTGGCCAAGCATGGCAACCGCAGCATGACGAGCAAGACCGGTTCCGCCGATGTGCTGGCAGCGCTGGGTGTCAACGTCGAAGCGCCGGTCGCGACGGTCGAGCGATGTCTGGACGAAGTCGGCATCTGTTTTTGTTTTGCTCCGCAGCTGCACGCTTCGATGCGGCACGTCTCGGCGGCGAGGAAGAAGCTGGGCGTGCCGACGATCTTCAATCTGCTCGGGCCGTTATGCAACCCTGCTTCCGCACCTTTCCAGCTGCTGGGTGTCGGCAAGCCGCATCTTCGTAAACCGCTCTCACAAGCCTTGTCATTGCTCGGAGCCAAGCGAGCGGTCGTGGTGTGCGGCGAGGATGGACTCGACGAAGTGACGCTGAGCGGCGTGACGAATGTCACCGAAGTCGTGGGACACGCACTCACGGAGTTGACATGGCAGCCAGCCGACTTTGGCCTTGAGGAAGCGAACAAGGAGTCGATGCTGGTGGATGGCCCTGAGGCCAGTGCGGCGAGGATCCGAGAGATCTTGGCGGGCAAGTCAGGTGCCGCGCGCGATATCGTAGTGATGAACGCGGCGGCGGCGTTATGGACGGCAGGCGTGGACGAGTCGCTGTCGGTGTGTGCTGCGAAGACCGCCGAGGCGATCGATAGCGGTGCGGCCGAGAGCTTGTTAGCGAAGCTTGCTGAAACGAGCCACGCGTGATGTTGCGCGCAACACTCTACCTGGTGCTGCTCGTTTCGACGGCGCACGCACTTGTGCATGTCTATGAACTCGCGTTGCCGAGTGTCGAGCAGCAGATCGCCGGCGAATACTTCGGTGCTGATGAAGCGAGTGGCAAGGCGATGACAGGCCGCTTGTCGAACACGTGGCGATTGATGTGGGGTTTCGGCGCCATCGTCGCTGGCCTGTTGGTGGATCGCTTCGGCTCGCGGCGACTGTTGGCGATCTACTTGTTGGGATGCGCTGCGGCCTGCGCGTTGGCGGCCACTTCGACATCGCAGACTTCGTTATTCGTGGCCATGATCACGATGGGAGCGCTGGCGTCGATCTATCATCCGGCCGGGCTGTCGTTGATTTCGCACGAAACAACGGCCGACAATCGACCGCAAGCACTTGGCTTGCACGGCATCTTCGGTTCGGTAGGAATTAGTTCGGCACCGCTGCTGGCCGGAGTATTGTTGGCGGCAAGTTTCACATGGCGCCAAGTCTATTGGGTGCTGGTGCTCCCCGGCGCGATCCTGGGACTAGTCTTTGTCGTGCAAGCCATCCGAAGACCGGCAATCGAATCGCGACGCACGAAGTCCGATTCCTCGACGCAGGCAAACGACGACCAAGATCACGTCGATTGGGCTTCGTTCTTCACGCTCACGGCGATCGCGTCAGTGCAGGGCTTTGTGTACTCGGCATTGATGAGCTTCTTGCCT